>NTKG01000004.1 GCA_002457305.1 Bacteroidetes bacterium MED-G21
TAGATTATCATCCACATCCTGTATATGATCATTTTGGTGATTTAATTGATAAGAGTCAAGCTATCAATTATTTAAGTCTTGATGGTTCAAAAAAATACCTTCTTTTTTTTGGTTTCATTAGAAAGTATAAAGGATTGGATTTATTACTTGATGCATTGCCAAATTTCCCAGAAAATGTTGAACTCATTGTGGCTGGCGAATTTTACGATAATGAGTCGGAATATAAAGTTCAAGTATCTAGATTAGGTGTTGAGCATAAAGTGCATTTTTTCTCAGATTTTATTCCAGAAAATAAAGTTAATTTATTCTTCTCAGCCTGTGATCTGGTAGTTCAACCATATAAATCTGCTACACAAAGTGGTGTGGCTCAAATTGCATACCATTTTAATAAACCGATATTGGTTACAAATGTTGGTGGGCTTCCAGAAATTGTACCTCATAAAAAAGTAGGTTATGTTGTTGATTTAAGTTCAAAAGCTATAGCAGAAGCTGTAAAAGATTTTTATGCTCACAATAGAGAATTAAATTTTATTGATAATGTCAAAATCGTGAAGCAAAAATATTCTTGGTCAAATATGGCCACTCAAATCCTCAAATCTGACTAAAGGGATATTTTGTAAATTGGTACTTTAATAATTATACTATGAACAAAAGACTATTATTAGGATTGTGTTTTTTAAATACTCTTTTTCTAAGTGCTCAGAATCTTGTAGATGAAAATGGTTTAAAACAAGGTAATTGGAGTAAAAAATATGATTGGGGAACGACCCGTTATGAAGGTGCATTTCAGGACGACAAAGAAGTAGGTGTTTTTCGTTTTTATGACCAGAATGGTAAGCTTATCTCTGAGCGAACATATGAAACACCTGGGGGCATTTCTAATGCCATTATGTATAGACCTAATGGCGCTATAGAAGCAAAAGGAAAATTTGATGGGAATAATAAAAATGGTGTATGGAAATATTACAGTAAGAGTGGGTATATTATTTCACAAGATCAATATACTGATGGTTTAAAAGACGGTCCTGAATATGTTTTTTACCCTGACAGTTCTATCGCTGAATTGATTGAATGGAAGTCAGATGAAAAAAATGGAGAATGGTCAAAATATTCTATTACAGGTAAACATTCCTTAAAAGCATCTTACTATAAAAATCAACTCAATGGTGAATATATAGAGTATTTTGAAGATGGAAAAAACAAGGTCCAGGGTGTTTATAAAAAAGGATTGAAAGATGGAAATTGGGTCTATTATTCAACGAATGGATCTCAAGAAAAAATACAAGTATATCAGTATGGTGATTTGATTAAAACACTTACTAAAGAAAATGGTGAGATTAAGACCATACAACATTGATTGTCTTTTTTATTATCCTCAAAATTGATTTTATTTAGTAATATGATTGAGATAGAAGATGATAAACAATAGAGTTACTAAATTATTTGGCATCGAAATTCCTTTAATACAAGCTGGCATGATTTGGTGTAGTGGTTGGGAATTGGCCTCTGCTGTAAGTAATGCAGGAGGACTTGGTATTATTGGTGCTGGATCGATGTATCCTGAAGTATTGAAAGAGCAAATTAAAAAATGTAAGGCAGCAACTAATAAACCTTTTGCAGTAAACTTACCTTTGCTTTATCCGAGTATTGAAGCACATGTGCAAACCATTATAGAGGAAAAGATTCCTATTGTTTTTACTTCTGCAGGAAGTCCAAAAAAATGGACATCTCTATTTAAACAGCATGGAATTAAAGTTGTTCATGTTGTATCTAATGTAATATTTGCTAAGAAATCTGAAGCTGCAGGAGTAGATGCTATTGTTGCTGAAGGATTTGAGGCTGGTGGTCATAATGGAAGGGAAGAAACCACTACGATGTGTTTAATTCCTGTTGTTGCAGAGTCTGTATCTATTCCTGTTATTGCTGCAGGTGGAATAGGTTCTGGTAAAGCTATGGCAGCTGCTTTTGCTTTGGGTGCTGAAGGTGTTCAAATTGGATCTAGATTTGTAGTGACTCCAGAATCTTCTGCACACATTAATTTTAAAAATGCAATTGTGGCTGCAAACGAAGGTTCAACAGAGTTAACTTTAAAAGAATTGACTCCTGTTAGACTTATGAAAAACAAATTTTATCATCAAATTCAGGATGCTTATAGCAATAATGCTTCTGATGATGAATTAAAAGAAATCCTAGGTAGGGCAAGGGCTAAAATGGGTATGTTTGAAGGTGATCTTGATGAAGGTGAACTTGAAATTGGTCAAATTTCATCAGCTATATCTGATATTAAACCAGCACATTTAATTGTTGACGAAATCATGCAAGAATTTCATTTAACGATTTCTCAACTTCAAAAATATTAGCTT
The DNA here is from genome assembly GCA_002457305.1 of Bacteroidetes bacterium MED-G21. GTDB lineage: Bacteria > Bacteroidota > Bacteroidia > Flavobacteriales > UBA7430 > MED-G21. Next base: position 2,364 of record NTKG01000004.1, read on the forward strand.
TTGATACTTTTATTCAATTAAGATTTCATGTTTACTACTAAATTTTTTAAAACCTTAGGTCCAGGTATATTGTTTGCCACTACTGCGATTGGAGTATCTCACTTAGTTCAATCTACTAGAGCAGGAGCTGAATATGGATTTGCACTTATTGGATTTGTATTGATGGCTAACATTTTAAAATATCCTTTTTTTGAATACGGTTCTCGTTATGCCAATGCAACTGGGAAAAGTCTTATTTATGGATACAATAAAATGGGTAAAGGAATGCTTCTACTGTATCTTTTAATTACTTTAATATCAATGTTTACTGTTGCAGCAGCAGTTACATATGTTTGTGTAGGTCTTATGATCAATCTCTTTCAACTTTCCTTAAACCCTTCAGAAGCATCTATTCTCTTAATGGCTATTTGTATGGTCATCTTATTAAGTGGTAAGTTTAGTTTATTGGACAGTCTTATTAAATTAATTGGAGCTGTTTTATTAGTCTCGACTTTTATTGCCTTTTTAATGACCCTATGGCATGGGCCAATAGTTAGTTGGGAGCAATTAGTATTGCCTATTGAATTTGATAAAAGCAATGTATTTTTCATTATTGCTTTGATGGGATGGATGCCTACTGCAGTTGATCTTTCTACATGGAATTCCATTTGGACTCTTGAACGAATAAAACAAACAGATTACCTTCCTACTTTAGATGAAACATTGAAAGAATTTAATATAGGATACTGGATTTCTGCTGCCCTTTCAATTTGTTTTGTAACATTAGGTGCTTTTTTACTTTATGGCTCAGATACCCAACTTTCTAACAGCTCTGCAGTTTTTGCCAATCAAGTTGTTGGCATGTTTACTTCTACTTTAGTAAGAGGTGCTTATTATTTTATTGCTGTATCTGCATTTTCAGTCATGTTTAGTACATGTATTACGGTGTATGATGGTTATTCTAGAGCCATGTCTGAAACTACAGCACTGCTTTTAGAGGTAACTCGTAAAGAAATAAAAACTTATAAAATTTGGTTAAGTATTGTACTTTTTGGGGCATTTATTGTCATTCATCGTTTTATAGGGAACTTTAAGGAGTTGGTAGATTTAGCTACAATTATTTCTTTTGTAATAGCACCGTTAATAGCTGTTGTGAACTACAAACTTGTCCTTTCAGATGATTTAACAACTGAAGAAAAACCCAATTTAATGATGCGTATTTTATCAGTCTTGGGAATTATATATTTGTTGGTGTTTAGCATTTTATTTTTAGCAATCAAATTCGATTTTATACAATTATAACATGATAAATTTTGAAAAATTCGAATTGGATAATGGTTTAAAAGTTATTGTTCATCAAGATAAAAGTACACCTATAGTTGCTTTTAATTTATTGTATGATGTAGGTGCGCGGGATGAAGACCCTACTAGAACTGGATTTGCTCATTTATTTGAACATTTGATGTTTGGTGGTTCTGTTAATATTTCTAATTATGATGAGATTGTTGAGAAGGCTGGTGGTCAGAATAATGCCTTTACCTCTAATGATATTACCAATTACTATATTACACTTCCAAAAGAAAATTTAGAACAAGCCTTTCGTTTGGAATCTGATCGAATGCTTGGTTTAGCATTTACCCCTAAAAGTTTAGAGGTTCAACGCCAGGTTGTTGTTGAAGAGTTTAAACAGAATTATTTAAATCAGCCCTATGGTGATATTCACTTATTATTAAGACCACTTGCTTATAAAAAACATCCTTATCAATGGCCTACTATTGGTAAAGAAGTATCGCATATTGAAAATGCTACTATGGATGAAGTGAAATCTTTTTTTTATAAGCATTACGCTCCTAATAATGCTATATTAGTTGTTGCTGGAGATGTTGAACTTGACCAAGTTAAGTACTTATCTGAAAAGTGGTTTGGTTCAATTGAGCGAAGAGAATACCATATTAGAAATATTACTAATGAACCTAAGCAAACCAAAGCTCGTATTTTAAAAGTTGAGCGAGATGTGCCTGTTGACGTAATTTATAAAGCTTTTCATATGTGTGCTCGAACGCACGAAGATTTTTTTGCTACGGATTTGATTTCTGATATTTTATCTCGTGGTCATTCGTCAAGATTAAATCATTCGCTCGTAAAAGAACAAAAATTGTTTACAAATATTGATGCATTTGTTGGTGGTTCGATGGACAGTGGTTTGTTTTATTTTGCTGGTAAGTTAGCACCAAATATTACATTGCAAGAGGCAGAGAGTGGTATTGATGTAGAAATAGAAAAATTGAAAGCCAATTTGGTGTCAGATAATGAGCTTAGAAAAGTTAAAAATAAAGTGATATCCGCTCATATGTTTTCTGAGCTTAATGTGTTAAATAAAGCTATGAATTTAGCTACTTCAGAATTGATAGGTGATGCTAATTTAGTAAATAAGCAAATCGATCTTTATGAGGCGGTTACTTCGGATAAAATTCTGACCATAGCTCAAGATATTTTTAGAAAAGAAAATTCAAATACTTTGTATTACCACACCAAATAGATGAAGATGTTAGACAGAAGTCAGGAAATTTATTTTCAAGAGATTCAAATGCCTAAGTTCTTAGTAGCTAAAACCTTACGTTTGGCTAATTCTATAGAAGTTTATGTGATGGAAGGAGGCGCACAAGAGTTGTGTCGTTTAGATATGGTTTTTGAAGCAGGATCAAAAGTTCAAAATAAGGCCTTGCAAGCAAGTATGTGTAATGCCATGCTTTTTGAAGGGACTTCCAATAGAAAGGGAGAAGAGATCCACGAAATTCTAGACTTTTATGGCGCTTACACCCAGTTAGATATCAATTCTGATAGAGCTGTTGTAAGCCTTTACACGCTCAATAAATATTTTGATAAGGTATTACCCATATTTATTGATGCCATAAAAAATGCCGATTTTTCCGAAGATGAATTCAAAGTTATTTTGGCACAGAATAAACAAAGTTTTATTATCAATTCTGAAAAAGTGGAATTTAAAGCCAGAAATACCTTTTTCAAAACTATATTCGAAGATCATTCTTATGGACTTTCTGCGCGTATAGAAGATTTTGATAATATCTTCCCAGAAGATCTTGTTAACTTTCACGATGCGTATTACAAGAATGCTGCTATGAAAGTATATATAGCAGGTATGATGCCTAAGAATGGGGAAGCCATATTAAATCAATATTTAGGGACTTGGAAGCTAAAAAAGATGCCTTCAGTTCAGGAATATTCTCCAGAAGTTAAAAATGATAAAATTCATATTACTAAAGAAGGTGCTTTACAGTCGGCCATTAGAATAGGTCGGGTTTGCTTTAATTCTCACCATAAAGATTACCACCAATTAAAGTTTTTATCAGTTGTTTTAGGAGGCTATTTTGGTTCACGTTTAATGAGTAATATTAGAGAAGATAAAGGCTTAACTTATGGGATAGGTGCTATATGTGTGCATCAGGAAGAAAGTGGCTATTTTAGTATTTCTACTGAAGTAAAAGGAGAAGGAACGCAATTGGCTTTACAAGAAATTTATTATGAGCTAAGGCGTTTACGAGAAGAATTAATTTCTGATGAAGAACTCAGCCTGGTAAAAAATTATATCATGGGGCAAATTTTAAATTCTGCTGATGGTCCTTTTGCACAGGCCAGTTTACTGAAAAACATGCATGTTCAGGGCGTAGGATTTGAATTTTACGAAAGTTATCAGAAGATACTCGATAATATAGACGCTAGAGCATTAAAAGATTTGGCAAATAAATATTTAAAAGAAGAATATCTATGCGAAATTATTGTTGGAAATACATCATTTTAATTCTTTTACCAGCCTTTAATCTAATTGCTCAAGATTACAGTTGGTGGAATGAAACACACTACTGGGATGGCCAAAGCCATTGGTCTTCTTATATGAAAGTTTCACCTGCTTTTATGGGGCCTAATGCCTTTCCAATCCCTTTTGCAGAAAAAATGATTCTTAAACCTGAGTTTGATGTCCGATTTAGTAATCATCTGAATTCAGGTGAGACAGCAAGGGATGTATACATGCGTTTTGCCTTACCAATAGGTGAAAAAGCAAGTTTAAAGTTTTCTATGAACCCCATTGAGTATTTTGAAATGGATTCTGTAATTAGGAATGATAGGGTGGTTCGAGATGAATTCCCAAAAGGCTATGCTAGCGGAGATCTTTTGGTAGAGATGAATGCACTTATTTTTAAAAATATAAACACACAGTTTATTTTTAATATGGGCTTAAAAACTGCTTCTGGTTCACAATTTAGAAATGCAAGATATACTGATAGTCCCGCGTATTATTTTGATTTGTCTTACCATTTAGAAAAAAGTGTAACTGAAGATTTAAGTTATGATTTAGGTGCATTGTTGGGTTTGTATGTGTGGCAGACTTATATGGTAAATAACCGTCAAAATGATGCAATATTAGGCGCTTTAACATTTAATCTCTCTTATAAAGATTATACACTTAGTAATTCTTTAAGAGGTTTTAAAGGTTACTTGGGAAATGGAGACTTCCCATTGTTGTATGCTGCCAAAATTTCTAGAAATTGGAATGCTTATGAGCTCTATTTACAAAAGCAAGTATCCTTTCATGATTATCCATATAATTCTATTCAGTTAGGTTTTAAGCTTTATTTATAAAAAATCTATTTATTTTAAATTTAAGAATATCTTTTTTAGCTTAAATATCATATCAATATATCTTTTGAATTTCATTATTGAAGCGAGCGTGTTTTTTATTATATTTGCTCGCAATTATCATCTAAAATTGCATTCTAATGGATTTACATTCTGCAGATAAATTTATCGGTGAAGGCCTAACTTACGACGATGTTTTATTAGTTCCAGCTTATTCTGAAGTTTTACCTCGTGATGTTAATATTACATCTAAATTTTCAAGAAATATATCCTTAAATACGCCTATCGTTTCAGCTGCTATGGATACGGTTTCTGAATCAGCTATGGCTATTGCTATTGCACGTGAAGGAGGGATTTCAGTTTTACATAAAAATATGAGTATTAAAGATCAAGCAAAAGAAGTTCGCTCTGTAAAACGTGCTGAATCTGGAATGATATTAGATCCTGTAACTCTTGAGCATACTGCAAAAGTTTCTGATGCAAAGCGTATGATGAAAGAATTCAGCATTGGAGGTATACCTGTTGTTGATGACTCTGGAAAGCTTTTAGGTATTGTTACCAATAGAGATTTACGTTTTGTGAAAAAAGATACTCTATCTGTTGAAGATGTTATGACTGGAGATGGTTTGGTTGTGACGAAAGAGAATACAACGCTAGCTCAAGCTGAAGACATACTTCAAAAGCATAAAATTGAAAAATTACCTGTAGTAGATGACCGTAATCATTTGGTAGGATTAATAACTTATAGAGATATAATCAAAGTTCGAGTTCAGCCTAACTCTAATAAAGATTCATATGGTCGTTTAAGAGTAGCTGCAGCTGTTGGTGTAACATCAGATGCTTTAAGTCGAGTTGAAGCTCTTGTTGAAGCAGGTGTAGATGCAGTAGTTGTAGATACAGCTCATGGACATACAAAAGGCGTTGTAAATACTTTAAAAGTAATTAAGAAAAAATATCCAAATTTAGATGTTGTTGTTGGAAATGTTGCAACAGCTGAGGCAGCAAAATATTTGGTAAATGCTGGAGCTGATGGCATTAAAGTTGGAATTGGTCCAGGTTCTATTTGTACGACCAGAGTTGTTGCAGGCGTTGGAGTACCTCAATTATCTGCTGTAATGACTGTTGCTGATGCAGTTAAAGGAACTGGTGTCCCAGTAATAGCTGATGGTGGTATCAGATATACTGGTGATATTGTTAAAGCAATTTCTGCTGGTGCTGACTCAGTTATGCTAGGTTCTTTATTAGCTGGTACAGAAGAATCACCAGGAGAAAAAATTATTTACGAAGGACGAAAGTATAAGACTTATCGTGGAATGGGATCTATTGATGCAATGAAAGCTGGTTCTAAAGACCGTTATTTTCAAGATATTGAAGATGATCATCAGAAGTTGGTTCCAGAAGGAATTGTTGGACGAGTTGATTATAAAGGTACTTTAGCAGAAGTTATGTATCAGTTTGTTGGAGGATTAAGGGCAGGAATGGGTTATTGTGGGTCAAAAGATATTTTAACATTGAAAGAAAAAGCTCAATTTGTAAGAATAACCAGTGCTGGTGTCATTGAATCTCATCCTCACGATGTAACGATTACACGCGAAGCACCTAATTATAGTAGAAAGTAAAAGCATATTTTAAAATGAGGAAATTATTTTTTTTATTGGTATCGACTGCCATTACATTCAATTCATTTTCACAAAGTGTCGACAGAACATTACTTACTGTTGCCGATGAAAAAGTTAGTGTTGATGATTTTTTAAGTATTTACAATAAAAATAGACAAGTAGGTGAAGAACTTGACCCTAAAACCTTAGATGAATATCTTCAGTTATTTATCAACTTTAAACTTAAGGTCAAAGAAGCTGAATCCTTAGGTATGGATACTGTACCTTCTTTTGTAAAAGAATTGTCTGGATATAGAAAACAATTGGCTAATCCTTATTTAGTTGATAATGAGGCGGGTGAGAAGTTGGTAGAAGAAGCTTATGAGCGTTTAAAAACTGAAATAAGAGCGTCACATATATTAATTTCGGTTGCTGAAGATGCTTCGCCTTCTGATACATTGAAGGCATACAAAAGAGCTCAAAGTATTAGACAAGAGATTTTAGATGGTGCCAATTTTGCTGATATTGCTAGGGTAAATTCAGACGATCCATCTGCAAAGGAGAATTCCGGAGATCTTGGTTACTTCAGTGCTTTATACATGGTTTATCCATTTGAAACTGCCGCATATGCTACCGCTAAGGGCGAAGTTTCAGAAATAATTCGATCCCGTTATGGATATCATTTTTTAAATGTTACTGATAAACGACCATCAAGAGGTGAAGTAAAAACAGCTCATATTATGGTGAAGTATCCGAGTCCTGTTGGTAAATCTTCTAATAAAGAGAAGGCTATTGCAAAGCAAAAAATAGATGATATTTACAATAAAATCATCAATGAATCTGCTGACTTTGCCGAGATGGCTAAGCAATATTCAGATGATAAAAATAATTCCTCTAAAGGAGGTGTTCTTCCTTGGTTTGGATCAAATAAAATGGTTGCTGCTTACGAAGATGCTGCTTTTTCTTTGAACAATTTTGGCGATATTTCTGTTCCTATTGAAACACCATATGGATGGCATATTATTAAACTTATTGATCGTAAAGGTTTAGGCTCTTTTGAAGATGAAAAATTAGACATTCAATCTAAAGTTGAAAAAGATTCTAGATCTCAGGCAAAACGAACTTCATTGGTGAATAAGTTAAAGAATGAGTATAACTATAAACTTAATACTTCGGCATTAAATGCCATGAAAGAAATCGTTAATAATGATTTTATTGCTAAGAATGGCAAATGGTCTTTGAAAGATAATGCTAGCTCTCTTACTGAGTATATCTTTTCACTTGATTCTTTAAAATATAATCAATACGATTTTGCAGAATATCTATTAAGTACTTTCCGTAGAATGAAAAATAAATTTGAACCATCAATCTTTGTTGATGAGGCTTTTACCAAATGGTCAGAGGATTTAATTATCGCTTATGAAAATTCTAATCTTGAGTTAAAATACAACGATTTTCGTCTTTTGATGCAAGAATATCGTGATGGTATCTTGTTGTACGAATTGACAGATGAGAAAATTTGGTCTAAAGCAGTAAAAGATACGATTGGTTTAAACGCTTATTATTTGGATAATAAGAAGAATTATATGTGGGATACCCGAGTAGATGCAACAGTTATTAACTGTTTGAATGAATCAATTGCTCTTAAGGTTCGTAAAAAAATAATGAGAGGAAATACAAATATTGATGAGATTCAGACTAAAATAAATAAGAAGTCTTCATTAAATATGGATATAGATAAGGGCTTATACCTTAGAGGTGAAAATACTTTTGTAGATCAAGTTCAATGGGAACAAGGTCTGTCTGATTTAATTTATGACAATCAGAATGTGAAAATGGTTTACATAAATGAAGTATTACCACCAATAGAAAAAGAGTTAACTCAAGCCAAGGGGCTCATTACTTCTGATTATCAAGATTTTCTTGAAAAAGAGTGGTTATCTGAGTTAAAAGCAAAATATTCTATTAGTGTTAATTCGTTTGTATTTAATCTTTTGAAGACAAATCGATTAAGTGAATTAAACATTAAGCATGATGATAAAGTTTCTTCTTTTAATGGTTCGTTTAATGAAGCGTTTAAAAAGGCATTAAATTCATTAGGTTCTTCTAAAGATATTTTCTTTGAATGGCATGGAAATACCTATACAACAGAACTTAAGTAAAACATACATATTGATTAAATCGTATTATATTATTCTTGTTTTTTTATTGTCTTCTTGCTCAAGTTTTGACAATAATGATGAGGTTTTAATAGCAAGATTAGGTGACTCTTATTTATATGAACATCAGGTTACATCATTAATTAATAGTAAGTTATCATCTGTAGATAGTTCAATATTTATTCAACAGTATATAAATAATTGGGCCCAAGAGGAATTGTTATTACAAAAAGCAGCTCTTAATATAAATCAAGATCAATTAGAAATAGATAAGCGATTGGAATCTTATCGTAGGTCCCTTTTGATTCATGCCTATGAACAAAAGATAATTGAGCAAAGCCTTGATACGATTGTACTAGAAGATCAACTCCAATCATATTATAATCAGCATGTTGATGATTATTTGTTAGCTGATAAAATTACGAAAGTCATGTTTGTTAAAACAAGTATTATGGCTCCCAAATTAGATTCTTTGGAATCGTGGTTATTTGATAATGATACACTTTTGATAGATGCTATAGAGACATATTGTCATCAATATGCAAAGCGTTTTTACTATAATCCTGATGAATGGTTAATGTGGAATGATTTTCAGCAAATATTTTCTAATGAATTAGATATTTCATCATTATCAATGAAAAATAATACTATGATATTAGAAGATTCGTTAGATGTATATTTTATCCACTTAATTAATCTTAAGGATAAAGGAGAAATTGCACCTTTAGAATATGTGAAAGACGAAATAAGAAGTATATTGCTTAATCAAAGAAAATTAAAAACAGTAGAAGTAATTCAGACCAAATTATTTGAAGATGCAAAGCAATCTAATGAATTTGAAGTATATTAATATGAAAAGAATATTTTGCGTTGTTTTTTTATTTATAAATCATTTGTTATTTGCACAAGTTACTTTAGAAGGTATTGTAGCAGTTGTCGGAAATAATATCATCCTCAAGTCTGATTTAGAACAGCAAATTCTTCAGTATCAAGCTCAGGGTCTGGAAGTAGATTCTTTAATGAGAATTCAAGTTTTAGAAGATTTATTATTTCAAAAATTAATGCTTCATAAAGCTGAAATTGATAGTGTAGAGGTTACTGAAAATGATGTTTTTAATGAAATTGATTCTCGATTAAACACTTTTATATCTCAATTAGGAAGTGAAGATCAGTTAGAAGAATATTTTGATAAAAAGATTTATGAGATAAAAGAGGAAATGTATGAACCTATCGAAAATTCTTTAATTATTCAGAGGGTCCGATTTGAAATTACTTCATCCGCTGATGTGACTCCAAAGGAAGTGAAAAATTATTTTTTAAATTTTGATCCTGATAGTCTTCCAATGGTTAATTTGAGTGTTGAAGTAGCACATATACTAAAGCACCCTCCAGCAAGTTTATCTGCAATTAAAGAGACTGAAAATAAATTAGAAAAACTTAAGGAACGTGTTTTGAAAGGTGAAAGTTTTGCGACTTTAGCAATTTTGTATTCTGAGGATCCCGGCTCATCTAGAAATGGTGGATTATATAATGCCATTAAAAGAGGAATGTTTGTAAAAGAATTTGAAGCTGTGATGTTTAGTCTTGAAGAAGGAGAAATATCTGATGTCTTTGAAACAGAGTATGGTTACCATATTGTTTTGATGGAAGAGCATAGGGGAGATGAAGTTGATATTCGTCATATTTTAATGTCCCCAAAAATTTCAGCTATTGATTTAAATAATGCAAAAGATATTTTAATTTCAGTTCGAGATTCTATTATGGATGAATACTTAACTTTTGAAGATGCTTCAACTCGTTATTCTGATGATCAAATGACTAAATTCAATGGTGGTAAGTTGATTAATATGAATAATGGAACAAGTAAATTTGAACTTCATGAATTAGAAAGTGCTATTAAACTCGCTGTTGAGCAGTTGGAAGTTAATGAAATTTCTGAACCAAGTTACGTAAAACTAGAAAGTGGTAAGGAAGCTTTTAGACTTTTTAAGCTGTTAAGTAAGGCTGAAGAACATAGAGTGAATTTTAAAGACGATTATAAAATGATTCGAGATATGGCTTTAGAACAGAAAAAAGATGAAGCCATTTCAGAGTGGATTAATTCTTCTTTGTTAAAGACCTATGTTCGTATTAATGATGAATATAAAGTTTTAGATTTTCAATATAATTGGTTAAAAAATTAATTATGGTTGTAAAAAATGATGAAGTAATACAATTGGATGAATTAAAGATACAGTTTACTACTTTAAAAAATGAAATAGCAAAAGTTATAGTAGGTCAAGACCGAGTTGTCGAAGAACTTATACTATCAATATTTTGTAAAGGGCATGTGCTTTTAGTTGGAGTTCCAGGTTTAGCAAAAACCTTATTAGTTAAAACTATAAGTGAAGCTTTAGGACTTAATTTTTCTAGGATTCAATTTACCCCTGATTTAATGCCCTCAGATATTATAGGGGCAGATATTTTAGATGAAAATAGAAATTTTAAATTTATCAAAGGCCCTATTTTCTCTAATATAATTCTTGCTGATGAGATTAATCGTACTCCACCTAAAACACAAGCGGCACTTTTGGAGGCTATGCAAGAACGTTCTGTGACCGCTGGTGGTAACCATTATGAGTTAGATAATCCATTCTTTGTTTTGGCTACGCAAAATCCAATAGAACAAGAAGGGACTTATCCTTTACCCGAAGCACAACTAGATAGATTTATGTTTAATCTTAAAGTTGACTACCCTTCTTTTGATGAGGAAGTTGACATTGTTAAGAATACCACTTCTGATATAAATAATACAGTTAGTGAAGTACTGTCGTCTAGTGAAATTTTGAAAATACAAAATTTAATTCGTCAAATACCTGTAGCAGATAATGTTGTAGAATATGCAGTTAAATTGGTCGCAAAAACAAGGCCTGATAGTGATTTTGCTCCTGATGATATTAAAAAGTATCTTTCTTGGGGAGCAGGTCCAAGAGCTTCTCAATTTTTAGTTCTAGCTGCTAAGTGTCATGCAGCAATTAATGGTAAGTATTCACCAGATATTGAGGATGTAAAAGCTATTTCATATCCTATATTACGTCATCGTATTGTTCGTAATTACAAGGCGGAAGCAGAAGGTATGAGTGTAGAGAAATTAATTCATTCTTTACTGTAATTTTTCTTTTAATGAATTTATTAATCTCAGTATTTCTCCCAAATTTTAGGTGAGATTACTCAATTTTAGCTTTAGATCTGCTAGTATTTCATTATTGTTATTCATTTAATTATAATTTGCTTTAATTTAAGTATATAGAAAATATATATTAAATTTTATAATGAGTTATATAATAAAAGAGATCGATAAATCAGTTATCGACTATCACAAATATCTAGATGAACAATCCTCTAAACTATCTTTGTCACAATATGATTTGTTTTGCTACATGATTCTCTATCATGACATGAAATTGTCAGAAGGTTTTGTCAGTTTATTGAAAAAAAATAATCATCTATCAGCGTATCCTATCTTTATAGAACATATAGATTTGTGTTTGCAATTGTATGCTTCTAAATTAATTTCATTCGATCTTAATCATTTTGCTAAAAAAATGATTAATAAATATAAACTTAATTATATGAAAGATAAATATGGTAATAGTATGAATAAAAAATATTTAATTAATAATCTTGCAGAATACTCTGGTCTCTTTTGGTTAAAAGACACATATAAAAGTGGAGCTAATCCAATTTATTTTTCTTACAATAATATTGATGAAATAGATGGTGTTAAAAAAATGAATTCGTCTTATATTCCTGATTCATTAAAAATAGAGTTATCAATTAAGTTCAATCAGATTTCTAATTTGATTTTTCAACTAGTATAATACTTTAGGTTTATATACTTTAGTATTAATATATTTAATCCTAATATTATCTCTATATATTAATTCTACATCTATTAGTAAAACCAGTATCTTTGAGCATGCGAATATTCCAAAACCATTCATTAAAAGCTTACAATACTTTTAGGATAGATTGCAAGGCTGCTTTTTTTGTTGTGGTAACATCTGTTTCAGAATTAAGGAAAATTCTTGCTGAACCTGATTTTTTAAAGCTTCCTAAATTATTTTTGGGAGGTGGTAGTAACATTCTATTATGTAGAGATTATGAAGGATTAGTTATCTTAATTGACCTCAAGGGGATTTCTGATCTTGGAAATGGATTGATAAAAGTTCAGGCAGGAGAAAATTGGCATGAGTTTGTATTGTGGTCTATTCATAATGGTTATAATGGTGTTGAAAATTTGTCCTTAATACCTGGTAATATAGGCGCTGCTCCAATACAAAATATAGGTGCTTATGGTGTTGAATTGAAAGATGTTTTTATTGAACTTGAAGCTTTTCAAATTGATAGTGGAGAAGTACATTTATTTGATTGCAAATCTTGTCATTTTGCTTATAGAGAGTCAGTTTTTAAAAAAGCTTACAAGGGAAAATATATCATACTATCAGTTACGCTTCAATTAAGAAAAGATGGGGTTGTAAATACATCTTATGGACCTATTGCTGAAGTATTGAATCAAATGTCTATATATAATCCCAGTCCCAAAGATGTAAGTGAAGCAGTAATATCTATTAGATCTTCTAAATTACCTGATCCAAAAGAGATAGGAAATTCCGGCTCCTTTTTTAAGAATCCTGTAATTCTTAAATCTCACTTTGAAGAAATTAAAAAAGAATATCCTGATGTTCCTTCTTATGCTGTGAACGATAGCGAAGTTAAAGTACCAGCTGCTTGGTTGATTGAAAAAGTCGGTTGGAAAGCTAAACGTAATGGAAATTATGGCGTTCATGATAAGCAAGCCTTAGTTTTAGTTAACTACGGAGGTGCAAATGGAAAAGATATATATAAACTTGCTCAAGACATTCAATCCTCAGTAAAAGATAAATTTGATATTTATCTTCAAATGGAAGTTAATGTGATTGAGTAAATTAATCTTAGTAGTCTTTGTTTTAATTTCTTTAGTCTATTTTTGTATAAAATTATTGACATGAAAACAGCATTAATCTCAATTGTTTTATTAGGCATTGGATTTGCAGGTATTGCAATTAAAATTTGGGCAAAAAAAGATGGTAAATTTGAAGGTACTTGTGCAAGTAACAATCCTTTAATTACCAAAGAAGGTGAGGCATGTGGATTTTGTGGTGCTGAGCCTGATGAAATGTGTAAATCAGAATCTTAATTTTCTATTTAATTTTCCAATTAAATCCTAGTGCAAAAACTTTAGGTTTTAAGTCGTATCCAACATGAATCATAAAGGGTACTCTTTGAAATGATAAATTTGTTCCTAGGTTCAAGTTTATCCCATGATCGTCGTAATCAATCACATAGTATTTACCTAAAGGATCTGATGGACTTTGATTATCACCTACTTCAATACCCTGAGTGTCATTATAAAATTTGTATTGAAAATTTTGAACGAATCCAATTCCTACACAAAAATCAATATCTACGAAATCCCACCTCATAATTCCTAACTCTTGTGGATTAATTACGGTTCCTATATTAATCATTTTCAACATATTTTTGTTTCCAAGAGATACAGCGTTTCTAAGCGTGTCTGAAGCTACAGGGAAACCTTGATAAGAATACTCATCATTAAAGCTTAAACGATTAAATTTAAGTTCGGTAAAAAAACCAAAATTCTCATTTATAGGAGCGTTATAAAAGCTGATTCCGAAAGGAATTTCTTTAAAACTTGTAATTAGACCAAATGCCGAGTAACTGTCATTACGAGTATTTTGAGCTTGCGCCATTGAAACATAACAAAAGGCTATTAATATTAATAATTTTTTCATTTTCTATCTTTTATCATTATTTCTAATATTTGTGAAGCAGCCTCAGCTATAACTGTTCCAGGTCCAAAAATACCTGATACACCAGCTTTAAATAGATAGTCGTAGTCTTGAGATGGAATGACACCACCGGCAACAACTAAAATATCTTTCCTACCAAGTTGTTTCAACTCTTCAATAACGTATGGGACGAGTGTTTTATGTCCTGCAGCTAAAGAGGATATACCTAAAATATGTACATCATTTTCAACAGCTTGCTTAGCCGCTTCTTTAGGTGTTTGGAATAAAGGACCTATGTCTACATCAAAACCCAGATCAGCAAATGATGTTGAAACAACTTTGGCACCACGATCATGTCCATCTTGCCCCATTTTTGCAACCATAATACGAGGTCTTCGTCCTTCTAATTCAGCAAATTTATCAGCTAATTCTTGTGCTTTTTTAAATGATTCATCATTGTCTATTTCCATAGAATAAATTCCAGTAATTGAACGTATTTTAGCTTGGTATCTGCCGAATACTACCTCGCATGCATCAGATATTTCTCCAAGTGTAGCTCTGCATCTTGCTGCTTCTATTGCTAAAGCTAATAAATTTCCTTTACCCGATCGACATGCATGAGTAAGGTCATTTAAAGTTTTTTTAACTGCTTGAGTATCTCTTGTTGAACGAATTTTATTTAAACGCTTAATTTGAGCTTCTCTTACTGATGTATTGTCAACTTCTAATGTTTCTATAATTGCTTCTTTTTCTAGTCGATAAGAATTAACACCTATAATTTGATCTTTACCACTGTCTATTCTTGCTTGTTTTCGTGCAGCAGCTTCTTCTATTCTCATTTTAGGAATACCAGTTTCAATGGCTTTGGCCATGCCTCCAAGTTCTTCAATTTCTTTTAGGAGTATCCATGCTTTATGTGTAATTTCGTTAGTAAGTTTTTCTAGGTAATATGAGCCACCCCAGGGATCTACAACTCTGGTAATTTCTGTTTCTTTTTGAAGATATATTTGGGTATTGCGTGCAATACGAGCAGAAAAGTCTGTCGGTAAAGCAATTGCTTCGTCTAGTGCATTTGTATGTAATGATTGTGTACCACCAAAAACTGCCGCCATTGCTTCTAAACAAGTTCGAGTTACATTGTTAAATGGATCTTGCTCTGTTAAACTCCATCCTGATGTTTGACAGTGAGTTCTTAAAGCTAAAGATTTTGGGTTTTTAGGGTTAAATTGCTTAACTAATTTTGCCCAAATCATTCGAGCCGATCGCATTTTAGCTATTTCCATAAAATGATTCATTCCAATACCCCAAAAGAATGACAATCGTGGAGCAAAGGTATCTATATCCATTCCAGCATTCAACCCTGTTCGAATATACTCTAATCCATCTGCCAGTGTATATGCCAATTCTATATCTGCTGTAGCACCTGCTTCTTGCATGTGATAACCAGAAATACTTATAGAGTTGAATTTCGGCATATTCTTAGAGGTATACTTAAAAATGTCGGCAATAATTTTCATAGAGTGCTCAGGTGGATAGATATATGTGTTTCGAACCATGAATTCTTTCAGTATATCATTTTGAATGGTTCCGTTTAAAAGTTTTTGATCTACACCTTGTTCTTGTGCAGCAACAATGTAAAATGCCATGATGGGTAACACAGCTCCGTTCATGGTCATTGAAACCGACATTTTATCCAGAGGAATTTTATCGAAAAGAATTTTCATATCCTCCACAGAATCTATGGCAACACCTGCTTTACCAACATCTCCTAATACGCGTTCATGGTCTGAATCATAACCTCTATGTGTAGCTAGGTCAAAGGCAACAGATAAACCTTTTTGTCCCGCTTTTAGATTTCTTCTGTAAAAGGCATTCGATTCTTCAGCAGTTGAGAAGCCTGCATACTGTCTAATAGTCCAGGGACGTGTGACGTACATCGAGGCGTATGGACCTCTAAGGTTAGGAGCAATACCTGAAATAAACCCAATATGCTCAGTGTCTTTTATATCTTCAGAACAGTAGTTTTCTTTAATCTCTATTTGCTCAGGACTCATCCATTTTCTTTCTGATCTTTGAGCTATTTTCCTCTCTAGATTGAGTTCTATATTTGAAAAATCAGGTCTAGGCATGATTTTCCTCCTTTTTTAATCTTTCAAGATCTATTTGCGTAGATAAACGATTTGTGTTTAAGGCTTTAAAGTCTTTGCCAATTATCATGTTTTTTTCAATAGATAATTCTACTTCAGATGTCATTTTTTCTTCTAGGTTAGGGAAGAGGTTGGTTCCAAGTAAATGGGTATTTTTTGAATCTAAACATTTTTGTTGTTTTGCAGCATTTTTCTCTATTCTATCTTGAATAAAATTTGATTGCACTGCTTTAAGCCATCCACCATTAGCCTCTATTTCTTGGAATAGTGTCCATGCATTTAGACTTAATTCGTTGGTTAAATATTCTATATAATATGAACCTGCTGATGGGTCACTGACTTTGTTGAAGTACGATTCTTCTTTTAAAATCAAAGAGATGTTTCTAGCCATACGTTGAGCAAAATCGTTATCATTTTTGAAGGCAGCATTAAAACTGTTTGTATTTATAATATTTGCGCCACCTAGTGCTGCAGACATACTCTGACTTGTGGTGCGAAGCATGTTTACATATGGGTCGAAAACAGTACTTGTTCTTAAACCTGTTTCTGCTCTTAAGTCTAATGGTGTATCATTTTTTTTGAATGCATTTAGTATTTGAGTCCACAAAATTCGAATGGCTCTGAATTTAGCTATTTCAAAAAAATAATTGGTGGAAACCCCTAAGCTTATTTGAATTTTATTAGGTTCTAAAGATGGTGAGTTAGAAAAGTATTCACTAATTTGAGCTAATGAGAATGCCAATTCTTGACTGATTGAAGCTCCAGCATTGTGGTATTCTACGCCCTGAATATTAACGCTCTTAAAAGCCTTTAAATCGATTGATATTTTTTGAATTAATTTAAAATTTTCCCACAAATTAGTATTTAAGGTGCCTTTTTTAAGACAATCCATTAAAGGATCAAAGTGCAAACTCCCTTTAATTGAATGTTTTTTAAGACCTCTTTTTTCGATCAGTGAAATAAATACATCAAGACTACTTTTAATTGACTTTGATTGGATGCTAGTTTGGATGTATTGAAACAATACATTTTCTAAAACATTTTCTAAATCATTAGTAGGGATATCTTTTAATAAGAGGGCAGAGGCTCCTTCGTTTAAAGAAGTTAGAATTTGTTTGTTTGATGGATTGTTTAAGCTTTGTTCGATTTCCCAGTCCAAATGATTGTATGTACAGTCCCCTTTGAGTTTATTTGTAGATTCCGGATTATATATAGGATCAACTTTAATATTTTCAGGACTTTCCCAAATTAAATTTTCGTAGTTATTACCTTTGAGGTCTGAAATGATTTTATCATTCCATTGCTTGAGTGTTTTGTGGCTAAATTCTTCGAATAGTTTTTCCATGATTTAGCACTTATTCGATAATGAGAAAGATTTCTTCATTCTCTTTTTTCATATGGTATTTTTCTCGTGCATATTTCTCTAATCCTTCTGGAATAGAGAGTTCTTTGAGTGCAATAGAATCTTTTTTAATCTCTTCTATGTAATGTTGTTTGTCTTTTTTTAATTGATTTATATCATTTGACAAACGTTTGTGGTTTAGGAAGGAGTTGCTGTCAAAAAACAGCATCCATAATACAAATAAAAGTCCGATTAGGATGAAAGGACTTTTAAGCTTCATTAGAAGTAGTTTAATGATTTCTATTACGTTTTGCATCAATCAAAAATAGTGAAATTCTATTTAGTTTGTTTCTATTTATTTACCTCTTAATTCAAGGTGTTAAATTTATAAATATTAGATTATATGAGTACATTTCCATCCATCTCATTTGGTATGTTTACCCCCATAATTTTTAAAATTGTTGGCGCTATATCTGCAAGTTTTCCATTCTTAAGTTTTTTATAATCAGTATTTATCAAGAAACATGGGACTAGATTTTTAGTATGTGCTGTGTTTGGGGTTCCATCATTATTGATCATGAAATCGGCATTACCATGGTCGGCAATAATCATAAATCCGTAATCTTTTTTTAACCCAGCTTCAACAACTTGCTGTGTACATTTATCAACTGTTTCTAGTGCATCTGTAACTGCTTTATATACACCTGTATGACCTACCATATCTGGGTTTGCGAAATTTAAGCAGATGAAATCGGTAGGCTCGTTGTCAATTTCATTGATTATGGCGTCTACAACGTTTTTTGCACTCATTTCTGGCTGTAAATCATATGTTGCTACCTTAGGAGAAGGAATCATGATACGCTTTTCGCCATTAAATTTATCTTCTCTACCCCCTGAAAAGAAAAATGATACATGAGGGTATTTTTCAGTTTCAGCAATTCTGATTTGTGTTTTTCCATTGTTAGATAATACTTCTCCTAAAGTGTTCTGTAAATTATCTTTGTAAAATAAGACAGGTACATTTTTATAAGATTCATCATACATGGTCATGGTGATGTAATTCAGACTTAGTTTATGCATCATAAATTCTGGCATATCCGTCTGAGATAGTACTGTGCTAATTTCTCTACATCTGTCTGTTCGGAAGTTGAAGCAAATAACCACATCATCTTCTTCAATTTTTGCAATGGGATGTCCGTCAGCATCTACTTTACAAATAGGTTTTATGAACTCATCTGTTGTATCTTTCTCGTATGAATTTTGAACTGCATCAGCTATATTTTGACTTTTTTCACCCTTTGAATGTACCATTAAATCGTATGCTAGTTTGATGCGTTCCCAGCGCTGGTCTCTGTCCATAGCATAATAGCGTCCAATAACGCTTATGAGTTCAGCTGAAAGTTTTGTTGTTTGTTTTTCAAGTTTTTCAATAAATTTTACACCACTTTTTGGGTCACAATCTCTACCATCAGTAAAAGCATGTATATATACATTATTTACACCTGCTTTATCTGCTAATTCGCATAAATGGATTAAATGAGAGTCATGTGAATGAATACCTCCGTCAGATAATAAACCAATTAAATGTATTGGCTTGTTATTCTTTTTAGCATAGGTAAATGCTTTATTTAGTTCTTTGTTATTTTTAAATGTGCCATTTTTTATTGCATTATTAATTTTTACTAAATCTTGGTATACAACTCTTCCAGCTCCAATATTTAGATGCCCTACTTCAGAATTACCCATTTGTCCAGCAGGTAATCCTACGTGTTCTCCATCTGTGAGTAATTCACAATTAGGGTAGTTTTTATATAAAGAATCTATAAAAGGAGTGTTGGCATTTGTTATTGCGTTAGATTTGGTTTCATCACCATGTCCCCAGCCATCTAAGATTAATAATGCAACTTTTTTCATTCGATTAGATTTGTAAGCAAATTTAGTTCTTGTTTTTTTTACCGTCTACAAAGTCTTTTAAATAATATGGCTCAAAGTAAGCAGTATCTTCAAATTTTTTTGCTATAAATGCCTGTTCTACGTATAGAGCCATAACTTTAGCTGATGGATAAATATTAGGCGTGAAGCTTGTTTTCTTTCCTTTGAATAAAACTTCTGATTTTTCAGCTCCATCACCTATAAAATGACATGATGATTTGCTTATGAATTCATCAAATGAGTGGTTTTGAAGTATAAGAGCTTCCGTCTCTTTTATTTTATTTAATTTGCTATCAAATGTAGCTGTATATACCTCCATTCTTCGTGCATCTATCATGGGAATCAAGAGGTCTTGTTCGGTAATTTTATTTTCTTCCAAATAAGTTCTTGCAAGTATTTCGAGTGTTTCTATTGCTATAAGTGGAATGTTTAATCCAAAACAAAGCCCTTTGCATGCTGAGACGCCTATTCTTAATCCAGTGTAGGATCCTGGCCCTTTACTTACTGCAATAGCATTTAAGTCTTTAAATTCTCTATCAGATTTAGATAATATTTCTTCTATGAATACATGCAGTTTTTCAGCATGAGAGAAATTTCCATCATTATAATCGATTGATTCTATAGTAATGCCATTTTCGCATAGAGCTAAAGAACAATTTTTAGTAGCTGTTTCTATTACGAGAATTAATGCCATTTTCTATATTAATTGAAATTTACTTGTATTCATGGAAATTTAATTCTCTACTGAAATAGGCATCTCATTTCTAAGTTTTTTTGATACTGCACTATAAGGTGCCTTAATTACTTCGTCTCCTTCACTTAGACCTGATATTATTTCAATGTTTTGATCGTCTTGGATTCCGGTTTCAACACTTTTGATAAGTGACTTTCCATTTTTATGAATAAAAACACACTCAAAAGCTTCTTTTTCATTAAATTCTTTAGTGTAACTGTATTTTGCACTTATATCTACTGAACTGCTGTCTTTTCGTGTTGTAACGGATTGTATTGAAACCAGTTTAATGTTTTCTTTTATTTCTGTACGAATGTCTACAGAAGCTGTCATCCCCGGTCTAAATGGATGGGTGTAGCTTTTATTAAGGTGCTCATAAGATGATTTTTGAATTCTTATTTTTACTTCAAAATTTGTTACCTGATCAGCTGAAGTTCCAATAAGGTTGGCTGAGTTAGCTATTTCTGTGACCACGCCTTGAAATTTATCTTTCATATATGCATCCACATTAACTTCCGCATAATCCCCAAGATTTACTCTTAGTATATCATTTTCATTAACATCAACAACCACTTCCATATAACTTAAGTCGGCTATTCTAAGGAGTTCTGTTCCAGTCATTTGAGCCGTTCCTACTACGCGCTCTCCTTTTTCTACATTTAGTCGTGAAATGGTTCCAGATATTGGTGCATATATAGATGTTCTATTTAAATTGTTTTGAGCTTCTTTAAGAGAGGCTTCAGAACTTTTTACACTGTATTGAGATGCTTCAACCGCCAGTTGAGCTATTTCATAATTATTTTGGCTTGTTTCATATTCAGCAGAAGAAATAGCTTTTTTGTTGAATAAATTTGTGTTTCTATTGTGTTTTAATTCAGTGTCTTTAAGCTGTGCTTTTTGTTGTGATAAATTTGATTTCATATTATTTAGACTGGCTTTCATCCGGTCTAAGTTTGCTGCATATATTTCTGGGTTGATGCGAAGTAATAAGTCTCCTTTTTCGACCCAATCACCTTCTTTAATAGTTAATTCTGTGATTTCTCCCGATACATCAGGAGAAATTTTGACTTCCATTTCAGGCTGGATTTTCCCATTTGCAGGAACTGTTTCTGTAATACGCCCTAAAAAAACTTTTTCTGTTTTTACAAGTAATGTATCTTCTCCACCGATAATACCTTTGAATTTAGCTATTGTTAGTAGAATTAATAAGATTACTAAAACGATTATGGTACCTGTTTTCTTTGTCATAGTTCAAATTTTAGGCTTGTGTAGAATTCATATAATTTCACTTTAAATATCAAATCATATTTAGCGCGAAGTTCATCTGATTCTGCTGTTATAAGTTTGTTTTTTGACTCGTTAAACTCATAACTGTTTACCATACCAATTTCATAGCGTTCGTTGATATAGTTAAAGGCTTCTTTAAAAGCAATAACAGCTTTTTGAGTAGCTTGATATTTCTTGTAGGCTGCAAGTTGATCTGCATATGCCTGCTCCATATTTTTGCGCAATTGATTTTTAGCTTGTTGTGCATTTAATTGACTGTTTTCAATTTGTATTTTACTTTGCGCAACGGAATTACGAATATTCCACTTATTAAAAATAGGAATATTAAGACTCAGGAAAATGGCTGATTGCTGATTGTTTTCTAGTTGCTCATTAAATGTAAAGATATCATCTAAGTTGTCTAAATACAATGTACTTATTCTATGGCCAATACTTAGACTAGGAAGATAGTTGGCTCTTGCAATTTTATGGTCATATATGGCACTGTTAATTTCAAGTTCCGAAGATTTTATTGAACTTTGGGTATTGAGTGCAATAGAATAGTCCGTATTAATATTATTTTTTATTTTGAAAATAGGGACCTTGATGTCTAACTTTAAAACGTTTAAATTTTCATACTGATTTAATTCAAGTAATTGTGCCAATTGAAGTTTTGATAGGTTTAATTGATTTTCAGCTTGTATAAGTTGTTGTTCTTCTGAAGCTAATTGTGACTGGATGTTTAATAATTCACCTTGTGCAATTGATCCTAATTCAACCAAGGTTTTGATTCTATTTTCTTGATTTTTAGTTAAATCAAGTTGCGATTCTGATGTTTTGTATAATTCTTCATTGAAAAGTATTTGTAGGTAACTTAAGGCTATTGAACTTATTAAATCATTTTGGGCAGATTCTAAGTCGTAAATACTTTTTAAACTTTCATTCGCTGCTTTTTTTATTTGATTAATATTCTTAAAACCATTAAAGAGCGAAAGGCTACTGTTATATGATAAATTTAAAGATGAAGTAACTTCTTCATCAAATTCATTGGTAAATGGATTAATGTAGCGCCCTCTGTTGTTATTAAATGAATTACTAATGTTTACCGAAGGAAGTAATTCCATTTTTGATTGAAAATACTCATTTTTATTAAGCTCTATATTTAATTCACTTTGCTTTAAAGATATGTTATTATTTAAAGCATAATCTATACAATCTTCTAGGCTCCATATTTGTTGGGCTTGAATGGATATGAATATAAAAAAGCAACTAAGCGTACTTAGAACTTTCATAAATGATATATTTTAATTTTAAACAAATATAGAAATAAGCTACTCATGATTTTTAATTTTAAGAAATGATTAATTACTGAGTCACAATCCTAATATCATTTTCTCCAAGTCTAACCTCTAGCCAGTTTTTTAGTTGAATGGATTTGTCATCTCCATTCCATAAAGTGATTAGCGTTGGGATGGTATCTATTTTATTTGGAGATACATTAATCGATTTGCCAAATGATAGGTTATCGAGTTGAGGGTATTGAATGAATATTTCTTTTTTTAATTGATTCCAATCAAATGACGCTCCTTTTAATAATTTTATTTCCTTTTTTAAACTATCAATCTCGGTGTTTTTTTCTTGTAAATCCAGGGAGTTTTTTTGATATAATTCCTCAATAATTCCGGCTTTAACTTTTGCTCCAATCGATCCCGCTAGCTCATCACTATTATCTTTGTTTTGAATTATTTTTAAAACAGTGTTATTAAGATCTGTGTTTTTTAGTTCTTGTTTCCAAGCCCATATAACCTCATCTGGAATGTGTTTACCTATCATGAATATTTCTATTGTAGAACCTTTTTTGTCATAAATAAACTTATGATTAATAACTTCACTTCCTTTGAAGATAAATGTTTCTTTAGTAAACTTATCTGCACGTGCATAAAAAATGGATTCTTGAGTGACCTCGAAAAAAAGGTATGCACTTGGAATGATTATGATGGCACTTACAATAATAATATAACGCTTTACTTTTTTCTCCATTTGTTTATCTACAAACGAAATAAATGGAAAATGTAAATAACGAACAATAACCAATGTTGCAATACTAATAAATACAGAGTTTAATAAAAAGAGATATAAAGCGCCTAAGAAGAAATGCATGTTTCCATTTGCTATACCATAGCCAGCTGTACAAATAGGTGGCATTAATGCGGTCGCAATAGCTACTCCAGGAAACACATTACTTGCGTCTTTTCTACTTACAGCAATAATTCCAGCCAGCCCTCCAAATATTGCAATTAAAGCATCTAAAAATGTTGGTTGAGTACGAGCTAGTAATTCAGATTGAGCGTCGTGTAAGGGCGTAATTAAAAAGAATATTGTTGATGTGAGTAAACTTACAGCAAGTGCAATAAGAAAGTTTTTTATTGAACTTTTTAAGTTATCTAAATCATTTGTACCTATAGATAATCCCAATCCAAGTATTGGACCCATTAATGGGGAAATAAGCATGGCTCCTATAACGACAGCGGTAGAATTAATATTTAGTCCTACTGAGCATATCACAATCGAACAAATTAAAATCCAAACATTATATCCTTTAAAGGGAATGTCTTTTAATATGTTATTTCTAACTTCTTCATGATTTATATGTGCATCATTAAATCTTAATGTTTCTCTAAGTAAATCAAAAGAGTCACTAATTAATTTCCCTAATTGTTTTAGAAGATTTTTTTTGTTCTTAGGCGCTTCAGAAGTTTTTTTAATTTCCTGCATTGTTCATTTAATTCAATTATCACTATTTAATTGATGTTAAACGTAATCTTCTCCTTTTTTTTCTTTTACATCTCTCGTGTACTGTTTTATCATCTGTTCATTTTCTTTTTTACAGATGAGTAAAACATTTTTTTGGTCAACAACGATATAATCTTCTAAACCATCTATAACAATAAGTTTGTCTGAGTTAGAATGAATCATATTTTTACTAGAGTTATATAACAACACATTTTTGCTGACCAAAGCATTTTCTGAATTGTCTTTTGGAATATGGGTGTAAAGCGATCCAAATGTTCCCAAATCACTCCAACCAAAATCACTAGGAATCACGTATACATTGTCTGCTTTTTCCATAATGCCAAAATCTATAGAAATACTTTCAATAGAAGGGTAAATAGAATTGATAAATTCTTTTTCTCTTTCTGTATTTAAAAGATGTTCTCTTTCAATAAAACTATTATATAAGTCTGATAAATCAGTTTTTAATCTGTTTATAATACTTTTAGTAGACCAAATGAAAATACCTGAATTCCATAGAAAATCTCCACTAGATAGGAATTGTTCTGCTAATTCTTGGTTAGGCTTTTCAGTAAATCTACTAACTTTCTTAATTTCTGAATCACTTTCTAATTGATTATTACAAAACTGAATATATCCATAACCTGTATCTGGACGGCTTGGTTGAATTCCTAATGTAATTAGGATGTCATTACTTTTAACTGCTTCTAATGATATGTTGACTTTCTTTAAAAATTCTTCTTCATCAAGAATGAGATGATCTGAAGGTGCAACTATCATTTTAGCATTTGGGTCTTTCTGATGTATTTTAAAAGCAGCATAGGCGATACAAGGTGCTGTGTTTTTCATTGATGGCTCACAAAGCACCTGATTTCTGTCTATCTGTAATTGATTTAGCACAAGATCTTCATATATCGCATTGGTTACAATATATATGTTTTCTGAAGGACACATTTTGTTTAGTCGGTCAAATGTTTGTTGAATTAGCGTTTTTCCAGTACCCAAAACATCAATAAATTGTTTTGGATGATTTGTTCTACTCATGGGCCAGAATCTACTTCCAATACCTCCAGCCATAATTACAGCATAGCAATGTTTATTCATAATTACACGTTATTAGGGCTTACTGTTGTGTTATTTTGTGTTCTAACACCTGGGCAATCACATGTTTTTAGTGCTGAGCATGAATTTAAAACTAAGCACATAAATATGATAAATATGTAAATAGAGTTAGTTTTATTTAAGATTAATCTCATATCAAAATTTAATAAAAGAGAATAATTAGTACTAGATTCGGTAAATTTACACTTATTTTTATAGAAATTTAATGCTATGGGCCTAATTGCTTCTTTCGGAAAATATTTACTTTTTGTTGCAGATGTATTCAGAAAGCCAGAACGAAGATCTGTAATGTATCGCTTGGTCATTCAGGAAATTTATGAGTTAGGTTTAAAATCAGTTTTGTTTGTCATGTTTGTCTCTCTTTTTGTAGGCGCTGTAGTTGCACTTCAGACCGCTGCAAATTTAGAAGGTAGTTGGATGCCTACTTATTTGATTGGATACGCAACTAGAGATGCTATAATATTAGAATTCTCACCTACCATTATTAGTTTGTTATTAGCAGGTAAAATTGGTTCTAATATTGCTTCAAGCTTAGGAACAATGAGAGTTACTCAGCAGATTGATGCGCTTGAAGTTATGGGTGTTAATCCAGTCACTTATCTTGTTCGACCCAAAATTTTTGCATTGGTATTTTTTAATCCAGTATTAATCTCTATTAGTATGTTTGTAGGGGTTATTGGTGGTTTGGTTGCTGGGATTTTATCTCATGATTGTACTGCTACTGAGTATATCAATGGCCTTCAATATGATTTCATTCCATTTAAGGCACTTTATGCACTTATTAAGACTGTTTTATTTGCATTTATTATTGCGAGTGTTTCATCTTTTTATGGTTTTTTTACTGAGGGTGGTGCTTTAGAAGTTGGTAAATCAAGCACAAAAGCTGTTGTTTACAGTTCTGTTGTTATTATTGTATCTAATTACTTATTAACTCAATTGCTTTTAGGCTCATGATTGAGATTAGAAATATTGAAAAGTCTTTTTCTGGTCAAAAAATTCTAAAGGACCTTACTTTTACCTATGAAAAGGGTAAAACGAATTTGGTTATTGGACAAAGTGGCTCAGGAAAAACTGTTTTATTAAAATGTTTATTAGGCTTATATAAACCAGACCAAGGTTCTATTTTATTTGATGGTGAAGATATTGTAAGCATGTCAAATAGAAATTTGAAAAAGCTCAGGAAAGAAGTTGGTATGGTTTTTCAAGGCGGCGCATTATTCGATTCGATGAATATTGAACAGAACGTTTTGTTTCCTTTACAAATGTTTTCTGGTTTGTCTGCTGAAGAAATGCTGGATCGTGTAAACTTTTGTTTGAAACGTGTTAATTTAGAAAACGTGAACCATCTTTTTCCTTCTGAGATAAGTGGTGGAATGAAAAAACGTGTTGCCATTGCTAGAGCAATTGTTTTAAATCCAAAGTATTTATTTTGTGATGAACCAAATTCGGGTTTGGATCCTCATACAGCGATACTAATTGATAATTTGTTACAAGAGCTAACTCATGAATATGGAATGACTACAGTAATTAATACGCACGATATGAATTCACTCATGCAAATTGGTGAGCGAATCCTTTTTATTAAGGAGGGTCAAATGGCATGGAGTGGTGTGAATACTCAAGTATTTAAATCAGACAATCAAGATTTACAAGATTTTGTATTTTCATCTGAACTATATAAAACAATTAAGCAATCTCATAAGTAGTTTATAATATTCCATAAAATAAAAAAAGGCTCCGATAGGAGCCTTTTTTTATTTTATGGAATAAAATTTATTTTATAATTACTCTTTGTGTAGTTTCTGATATTCCATTAGATGATTTTACAAAATACATTCCAGCACTGAATGATGTCATGTCAAATGTTTCATTTACAACACCATCAATGATTCTAGATTCGATTAATTCTCCTAAAATATTAACTACCTCTAAAGTTTTGATGTCAGATGTATTAGAAGTTACTGTAAACAAACCATTAGATGGGTTTGGGGAAATAGATACTAGATTATTTGTTTCATTTTCTTTGATTGATACATAATTATCTAGACCTAAGCGAATAGCTGCAGCAGAACCATTTGAGTATGAAGTTTGATCAGAAGGTAAATAAATTGATGTAGCATACCATGGCTGAGCAACAGTTTCATCATCTAGAATTCCTACATGATTATCTCCTGCTCCTGAATACAATTCAACACAAGCAAAATAAATTCCAGGTTCTAAAACTGTTTCTTCGAATGGAAGCCATATAATTCCTTGATTTAAGTTCCAATCACTAACAGAAATGAAGTCACCTTCAACTAATCTGTTATAATAGTCGTCAGCGTCCCAGGATTCAAATGATAACATAAAAGGAACTATTTCAGCACCAGCTGAAAACATTTGTGAATTGGTTGCAATAGCTACTTCAAGACCATTTAAACGCGTAGTTGTGTTAATCTCATACCAGTTCATGATAATTAATCCATCTTCATTATCAGTAAATGAATTACTGCCAAGAAATGCCAAATTTTCATCCGCGTTTTCATAAATATCAATACCATCAATTGAGTAAACATTATCAGTTATCTCAAAATTTCTACTGTATGAATTATCATTGAAGTAATTACCTGAAGAATTATCCATTTCTGATGTAGCTAAAACATCTAATGTATAGCTTCCAACAGCAAGAGGTGTAAATCCGGTAACAAAATCTTCAATGTATGCAACACTATCACTCTCGAGTGAGTCTTGTAATGCAGTAACAGAAATAATTTCATTTCCTGATGAGTTAGATATTGATGATTCAACAGAAATATTAAATTGAGATTCAGATCCAAAGTTTAATACTTCACCTCCTAAAATTAAGGTATCACTCACTTGAGATTCTGGAATTCTTCCGTATTCAACCGGTCCTCCTCCAGATACATAACCATAATTTAATATAATGTCATTTGCTTGTAATTGACTAATTGAAGCATCGTCAACAAACCATGAATAACCATAAGTACCTGTCCAATGAAAACGAATCCATACAGTTTCTTGACCACCTGCAACACTACTTATATTGATTGAAAATAATTCAGGATTTGATTCAAGTTCAGATATATCAGGAAATACTTCAAAAACATTTGGATTTGATGAAGCATCAAATTGAGCATTAAGTTCTGGCCAGTCTGAATTATTAGTACTTACTACAACAAAACAAGCTTCATTATTATATGCTCTATACCATGTTTCAAATTGAAGTATAATATTATTTTCAGAAGAAAGATCAATTGAATTTGCAGTTGTCATCCAACTTGATTCAGTACCTTGTTCTTGAGCATAACCATCTGAATCAATCATAGCATATCCATTAGATGCAGTTGTTGACTCAATTGGGTCAGTGGGAAATTGACCAGAGTTTGTAAGATTTACACCTATTTGCCAGTCTAGATCACAAAGAGTTGAATCATGTTCAATTACCCAGTTACTTGGTTCAGAAAAGTCGTCTGACCATAAGCTAACTGATTTAGATGAAAATGTATTACTAGGTTTAAGTAATTTTTGTTGTTGAATAGACTTTTTTTGATTGTCAACTTTCATTTTTTCACTCATTTGAGCTGAAACTGATATTGAAACCATCGTTAGAATTAGTAAAATTCTTTTCATGAGGAGTAGTTTTAAGTAGTTTAAATTGAAAAATAATGAGACCAAATTTAAAATATTTGTTTATATGTCACAAGTGCTTTCGGTATAGTTTTCTATGCTAGGGCATGAACAGATAAGATTTCTATCTCCATAAGTTTGATCTACGCGTCTGACAGATGGCCAGAATTTATTATCTCTTACCCATTCTAATGGAAATGCTGCATATTTTCGAGAATACTCAAAGTTCCACTCATCATTCGAACATTGAGTTAATGTATGGGGTGCATTTTTGAGTACATTACTGTCAGGATTTGCATTTCCATTTATAATATCTTCAATTTCTTCTCGAATACTTATCATGGCTTCACAGAATCTATCTATTTCTTGTTTGCTTTCACTTTCAGTTGGTTCAATCATTAAAGTACCAGCCACAGGAAAAGAAACTGTTGGTGCATGATAACCATAGTCCATTAAGCGTTTTGCAATATCAGTTACATCAATACCACTTTCAGCTTTTAAGTCTCTACATTCTATAATCATTTCGTGTGCAACTCTTGTATTTGATCCTGTATATAGAATTTTATAGTGTTTTTCTAATTTTGTTTTCATGTAATTTGCGTTAAGAATCGCAAATTTTGTTGATTCTGTTAGTCCCTTTGCACCAAGCATTTTAATGTATGCATATGAGATTAGTAAAACTAAAGAAGAGCCCCAAGGAGCTGCAGAAATTGGTGAGATACTTTTTTCTCCTCCACAATTAATTATAGGATGTCCTGGAAGAAATTCTACCAATTGTTTGGCCACACCAATTGGTCCCATGCCAGGACCACCTCCGCCATGAGGTATGGCAAAAGTTTTGTGAAGATTAAGATGGCATACATCAGCACCAATTTCTCCTGGAGATATGAGCCCGACTTGTGCATTCATATTTGCACCGTCCATGTATACTTGTCCGCCATGTTGGTGAATTATTGAATTGATTTCTTTGATTTGAGTTTCGAAAACACCGTGAGTAGATGGATAAGTAATCATTAATGCAGATAATTCATTAGAATATTTTTCCGCTTTTTCTTTCAAATCGTCTAAATCAATATTTCCCATTTCATCACATTTCACAACTACAACATTCATTCCTGCCATGACAGCAGAGGCAGGGTTGGTTCCGTGTGCTGACGAAGGAATAAGTGTGATATTTCTTTGATGGTCTCCTCGTGATCTGTGGTATTCTCTAATAACCATCAAACCAGCATATTCGCCTTGAGCACCAGAATTAGGTTGTAAAGACATTCCTGCAAAACCAGTAATTTCACAAAGGTCATTTTCTAATTGTCTAAAAATCTCAGCATATCCTTCTGCTTGATCTTCAGGAATAAAAGGGTGGAGTGCACTAAAATTACTTTCATTTAAGGGTAGCATTTCAGATGCAGCATTTAGCTTCATGGTACATGAACCTAATGGAATCATAGAATGATTTAGTGATAAATCTTTTCTTTCAAGTTTTTTAACATAACGCATCATCTCAGTTTCAGAATGATAAGAATTGAAAACTTCATGCGTCATAAAATTTGTTTTCCGCTTTAGTGTTTGTGAAATTGTACCAGAGTCATATATTTCTGTTATTCTTTTAAAATCAATTTTTTTTGCTGCTGCAAGTACAGATAGAATATCATTTAAATCGTTAATAGTGGTGGTTTCGTTTAAGCTAATGCTTATTGTATGCTCATCTATATATAAGAAGTTAATTTGTGCTTCTAATGCAATTTTATTAATTGTTTTAGAACTAATTTCTTTTAGATCAATCAATATGGTGTCGAAATATTGTGAATTTTTTTGGTTGTAACCTAAATCTTTTATTGCTGAACTTAGTGCATTTGTTTTGTTGTGAATGCGTTTTGCAATATGTTTGATTCCCTTTGGACCATGATAAACTGCATACATACCAGCCATTACAGCTAATAAAACTTGTGCAGTGCAGATATTTGATGTCGCCTTATCTCTTTTGATATGTTGTTCGCGAGTTTGGAGTGCCATTCTAAGTGCAGGCGTTTCATCTAGATCTTTTGATAGTCCTATAATTCGCCCTGGAATATTTCTTTTGAAGGCTTCTTTTGTCGCAAAATAAGCAGCATGAGGACCACCATATCCCATAGGTATTCCAAATCTTTGAGAAGTCCCAACAACCACATCTGCACCCCAAGAACCAGGAGATTCTAGTAGAGCTAAGGATAATAGATCAGCAGCAACGGCAATACCTGCATCTGCCGAATGTGCTTTTTCGGTAAAACTTTTATAGTCATATATTTCACCTGTAGCCGCTGGGTACTGAAGTAAGCCGCCAAATATTTTTTCATTGAATTCAAATTCTTGATGATTTCCGATGATAAGTTGTATTCCTAATGGCTCAGATCTGGTCTCTAAAAGAGAAATAGTCTGTGGTAAACAGTCTTCGGAGACAAAAAAATGATTAGCGTTGACTTTTTTCTTTTGACGTGGCCTGTTATTAAATAACATGATCATAGCTTCTGCTGCAGCGGTAGATTCGTCTAAAAGTGAGGCATTTGCAATTTCCATTCCTGTAAGGTCTATTACCATGGTTTGGAAATTTAAAAGGGCTTCAAGTCTTCCTTGGGAAATTTCTGCTTGATATGGCGTATAAGCTGTGTACCAACCAGGATTTTCTAAAACATTTCTTTGAATAACACTAGGAAGGACAGTATTATTATAACCAAGTCCAATATAGGTTTTGAATTGCTTGTTTTTTTGAGCAAGTTCTTTAATATGAGCAAGAAATTCTTGTTCACTTAATGCGTCTCCTAAATGTAATTCTTCCTTAAGTCTAATTGTTGAAGGAATGGTTTGTTCAGTTAATTCATCGATGGAATTTAAACCAATTGTGTCTAACATTCCTTGTATATCTTCCTTCTTTGGACCAATATGGCGAAGTAAGAATGAGTTTGTATCCATTTTTACCTGAATTTCAATATTTTATATTATTGCAAAATTACGAAATTATCGATCTTTAAATATTCTCATCTAATCAAAATTATAAGTATTTTTGAACAACATGCAATTCATTGTTAAAATCTTAGATTTCCTTGTTGCGTCGAATGTTTATGTGTCATTGGGAGTCGTGTCACTTACTTTATTAAGTTTGGATATTCGTCAGATAGAGCATCCTAATTTATTATGGTTTGTTTTTTTTGCGACTCTTTTTGTATACAACTTCATAAGACTTGTTAATGTTCACTCTATAATTGCTTCATCTGAGTCTTTAAGACATCAGATAATTTATAGATTTAGAGCATTTTTTTGGTTTTTATGTCTTGCTTCAGCATTAATAGGTTTTTATTTTTTTGTAACAATTTCTGAGTATATTTTTTTTCCTATTATAGGTTTAGGTTTTGTATCTATAATTTATGGTTTACCTGTTTATAAATATAGATCACATTTATTTCGATTGAGAGATGTGCCGGGCTTAAAAATATTTTTAATAGCTTTTGTATGGGCTTATGTCACTGAAGGTTTACCAGCTTTAATAAATGGTGAACCACTTTATTTTTTAGCATTATTTGAACGTTTTTTATTCATATTTGCGATTACCATTCCATTTGACATTAGAGATGTTAATTATGATGCATCTCATTTAGCTACAATACCTCAGTATTTTGGAATAAATACTGCGAAGTGGATGGCTTTATTGGCTATACTTTCATCTGAATTAATTCTATTTTATCGTTTCTTTTTTAATAATGATTTGAACTTGATAGGTGCTATTTCAATATATATAGCTTATGAACTTTCTTTTATTTTGATTTATAGGTGCAATTTGTATTCAAAAGAAAGGTATTTTACTGTTGGTGTTGAGGGTATGTCAATTCTAATGGGTGCATTATTTTTCTTTTCCCAAAGATGTATTGGTTAAATTAGAATTGAAAAATGATTGATAAGCTTTTGGATTGTTTATCTTAAATCAACAATGTCAAATCCAGGAAAATTAGATGTATTTAAGATGAATGTATTGTCATCGATATTAGTGGGTGAGAATTCTTTAATTACGTATTCAGATTCGGTAAGATTATTTCCAAACTGTTTTAATTTTATTATTTGTTTTAAATGAGTATCGACAATAAGGTGTATTTTTAAGTAATCTACATCATCTGGATTTTCAGGCAATAGTTCAATGGTTTGTAGTTTTCCATTTTTTTCTTTCATTTGATAGATGAATCCTTCTTCATACATTTTCAATAGGTTAGAAGGGGTAAGTGTATTTTCATCATCAAGGTCTATTTCAGAAATTTGAATTTCTTCATCGTCCTCCATTATTGTCCAGACGTTTTCACCATCACTTATTTGATTTATACCCATAAATGATAGGGTATATTGGTTCTTTTTTAGAGTTAATTCTCCGGCTGTGTTTTCTTGAATGTTTTCAGATTTATTATTTAAGTTGTACTCAAACGAAATATAGATGGCTTCATGTGCATCTGTAGCCGCACTAACTTCGTCAAGAAGGGTTTTTGCTGCAGGGTCGTTGCTTATTTGTGCATAGCATATTATTTGTGTTATAAATAGGCTAATAAGTAAAAGGAAGCGCGTCATTAACTTGGCTTTATTTAATAAGTTGCAAAATTAGTAAAATAAGAACGTAAAAAAATCATTCTTGTTGTTAAATAAAATCTATTCTTGACTTTCATTATTTAATAACTGTTCAAGTGCGTATTCATCTGGAATAAGAACTTGTCGAGCTTTACTGCCTTCAAAAGGTCCAATAATACCAGCTGCTTCTAGTTGATCAATAATTCGACCAGCTCTATTGTATCCTAATTTTAGTTTGCGTTGAAGCAAAGAGGCAGAGCCTTGTTGATGCATGACGATTACAGATGCCGCATCTCTAAATAGTGAATCTCTGTCATTAAGATCTATTGTTCCAATTGATTTAGCTTCTTCTCCTACATACTCAGGTAATTCAAATGCTGTTGGATACCCTTGTTGATTTCCAATAAATTCAGTTAGTTTTTCTACTTCAGGCGTATCAATAAATGCACATTGTAATCTTGTCATTTCATTTCCATCAGAAATTAACATGTCGCCACGTCCTATTAATTGATTAGCTCCAGCTGCATCCATAATGGTTCGTGAGTCTATTACAGAAGTAACTCTAAATGCTATGCGTGCTGGGAAATTTGCCTTAATAGTTCCTGTAATAATGTTTGTTGTAGGTCTTTGCGTTGCCACAATAAGATGAATTCCTATAGCACGTGCTAATTGTGCTAAACGGGCTATTGGTGTTTCAATTTCTTTACCCGCAGTCATAATTAAGTCAGCAAACTCATCAATAACCAATACGATGTATGGCAGATAACGGTGACCATTTTCAGGGTTTAAATTGCGATTTATGAATTTGTTGTTGTATTCCTTAATGTTTCGAACTTGGGCTTTCTTTAAAAGATCATAACGTGCATCCATTTCAATACACAAAGAATTAACTGTGTTAACAACTTTTGTGGTGTCTGTAATGATGGCTTCTTCAGTATCAGGCAGTTTAGCTAAAAAATGGCGTTCAATCTTGTTAAATAGGGTTAATTCAACTTTTTTAGGGTCTACCAATACAAATTTAAGTTGTGCTGGATGTTTTTTGTACAGTAAAGATGCTAATATGGCATTTAGTCCTACAGATTTTCCTTGGCCAGTAGCTCCTGCCATTAAAAGGTGTGGCATTTTAGCCAGATCTGCGACAAAGGTTTCATTAGAAATGGTTTTACCTAATCCAATAGGCAGTTCGTAATTTGAATGCTGGAATTTTTCGGAAGCCAAAATAGATTTCATTGATACAATACTTGGTTTGCTATTTGGAACTTCAATTCCTATTGTTCCTTTACCTGGAAGTGGCGCTATAATTCGAATTCCAAGTGCAGCCAAACTAAGAGCAATATCATTTTCTAAACCTTTTATTTTAGAGATTCGAACTCCAGGGGCTGGAACAATTTCGTAGAGTGTTACGGTAGGTCCAACTGTAGCTTTAATCTTTGAGATTTCAATTTTATAATTGTTAAGTGTTTCAACAATTTGATTTTTATTAGCTTCTAATTCTTCTTTATTGACCGTAACTTCAGAATTAGGATATTCAATCATTAAATCTATTGTTGGATGTTTATAGTGTCCTAAATCAAGTTTTGGGTCATATTCTCCAAACTCTTCTAATGCTTTATTTACTTCTTTATCAGTTAGCGTTTCTTCGTCTTTAATTTCTACATCCATTTGAACCTTTTCAGTTAAATATTCTGAATGGTCTTCTTTTTTTGGTTGCTCAATACTTAATTCTTTTTCTAATGGGTCATTTAGTGGTTCTTCAGGATTATCAATTTTATTATTGGTATTTATATCTATAGTTTCTTGAATTTTTTCTTCAATAATGTCTTCTTCTGAAATATTATCTTTTGGGAGTTTATTTAATTTGATATCATTCACTTTTCGTTTAAAAAACTCTTGAATTTTTTCTGGTGTCCACTGAAAATATATACCAATAAAAATGAGCATAGAAAATGCTAATATTACACTTGCCCCAGTAAGACCTAGAAGGCTGTTAAGCCAGTTAGATATTTGTATTCCATTGTATCCGCTAAGAATTGAGTTTTCAGTAAAATAAAGTCCAAAAAAAGTGGTAGCCCACAGACTAATGAAAAGAGAATTTAGAAATAGCCGTTT
This sequence comes from Bacteroidetes bacterium MED-G21, assembly GCA_002457305.1. Classification (GTDB taxonomy): domain Bacteria; phylum Bacteroidota; class Bacteroidia; order Flavobacteriales; family UBA7430; genus MED-G21. Next base: position 38,236 of record NTKG01000004.1, read on the forward strand.
AAGTTTAATAATATACTGATTAGTAAAAATTTGTAAGCCTGAAATGAATAGGAAAAATGGTATTAAAAATGAGGTGATTCCAAATTGTTGGTAGATGAAAAAATCACCTAAATAAGCACCAACTTTTCCCAATAAATTATTAGCGATAATTTCAGAATTCGTTATTAGATCAATAAAATTTAATTGAGATAGATCAAAATCTTTTTTCCAATTTAAAAAAAAGGATGTAAATGATAGAAATAGTATGATTGATAGACACAAAAATAAGAGACCGAATACAACTTGTGCTGTTTTATTTTCAAAATTAATGCTAAGTTGAGGGTATTTATTTATTTTCTTTTTTACCATAAGAGAATATATGAAATCAAAAATAGTTAAAATGCTGTTCGCTATTTCTTTTGAATAGAGCTTTTATTCACGAGGATATCCACATTATTTGTTTTAAGGTTTTACTAAAAATATTAAATTATAATTTTTTAAGAATTCTATTATTCATAATTATTGAATATAATTTGTTCAAGTTTTTAATTTTATCTTTGTTTATTCATTTAAAAAATTGAGATATGGGAAAGTTATATATTATTTTAATTTCTTTTATCCCCCTTTTTAGTTTAGCTCAAGGATTTGTGCCACGTTGTAATTTTGATTCGCTTTACAGTAATCGAATGCAATCTTTAGATTACAGACAATTATTGATAGAAGAGGAGAAAGCTTTCCAAATTTATACGCAAGAAAAACAAGCTCTTAAAAATTCATCTTATACGATTCCAGTTGTAGTTCATATCATTAAAAATGAATCTCATGAGAATTGGGTTGATATGGATATTACCGATGCTGATGTGTATCGCCAAATTGAAATTTTAAATGAGTCTTATAATTTACTTAATCAGGATGTAAGTCAAACTCCTGAAGAATTTGAAGAATTTATTGGTAATGCACAAATTGAATTTTGCTTAGCTACTGTTGATCCTAATGGATATGCCACTAATGGAATTAATCGATATTCAACAGATGTCACATCTTTTTCTACTGTATTAGATAACATAAAACGATCAGAGGATGGTGGAGCTGATGCATGGGATACGGACTCATACTTGAATATTTGGGTTGGTAGAATTACTACTGGTGTATTGGGTTATTCAGATAATCCTACTGCAAATATCCCTGATGATGAGCATGGTTTTGTTGTTGGTTATCCTTATTTTGGAGAATCAGGTCATGAAAGTTATGGGATGGGGAAAACAGCAGTTCATGAAATTGGACATTATTTAAATTTAAAGCATCCATGGGGAATTGGTAATTGCGATGCAGCTAATGATTGGGTAAACGATACACCTATTTCAGAAAGTGCTTATTATGGAAACCCTGTTCACCCAGTAATGTCTTGTGAAACAGGTGATATGTTCATGAATTATATGGATTATGTTAATGATTCGTCTATGGTAATGTTTAGTCAGGGTCAGGTTGATAGAATGCATTATGCCTTAGATATTTTTAGACCAACTCTTCAAGAATCTAATGGATGTGGTGTTCCATATTTAGTAACTCAGCCAGAATTTACTCATGCCAGTTCAGAGTCTGCTTCTGACGGTGCCATACATTTGGATATAGCTTATGGTCAAGCTCCATTTACAATTATCTGTGAAGATACTGTTTCACAAACAATCGTTGATAGTGTTGTTTTATCTTCTTACGGTAATTATATTATTGTTAATCTTTCAGATGCTGATTACTTGGTTGAAATTATTGATGCATTAGGTCAAACGACATCTTTAGATTTTAGTATTTCTTATTATGGATCTGTTTTCGATTCTGATAATTTTGAGAGTTACACAGAAGATTCTTTATTGTTTACTCAATCTAACGAGTGGATTTCTTTCTGTAAAGATAGTTTTGCGGCAAATATTTCTAGTAATTTACCTTTAGAAGGTCTTCAATATCTTGAAATTAATGCTGCTGATGGATTAAATTCATTTATAAGAGATTTGGATATAGATGTAAATGCTTATGATTTATCTTTTAAAATGTATGTTCCTTTTGGCAGAAGTGCTTCATATACCATTTATCATGATGCAACTTGTTTTAGCTCTTCTGCAGCTTACAATATTCAGTTTAATGTTGATGGGCAAGGATATATAAATGCAGCTGGTCAAAATACACCATTTGATTTCCCTCAAAATACGTGGTTTACAGTAAATCAACTTATAGATATGGATAGGGATATTGTTGAGTTTTCTATTGCAGATCAAGTAATTCATATATGGGATTTCTCCTCGACAACTGGTTCTGTAAATGGAACTTCTGTTTTGGATGCACTTGTATTTAATGATAAGGTTGATTCAATGACTCAAGTGCATTACTTTATTGATGATTTTAAAATGATTTTATCCGAAAACTCGAACCTTGGATATGAAGACATCTCTAAGGCGCTAGATGTTATTCTTTATCCCAATCCTACTCGAGATGAAATTTATCTTAAATTTAACGATGCAAGTTATGGTAATATTCAGGTTAAAGTTTTCAATCTGCATGGTCAAGTATTAGAATTTATTGAATTGAATGATAAATCTAGTGATGATTTACGTCTTTCACTTTCTCATTATGATCAAGGGATTTATTTCGTTAGTATTCAAAAAGATTCATATTTCAAAACTTTAAAGTTTATTATTCAACACTAGTTGTTTTGAATTATTGACTGGTGTTTTTTCAATATCTTAGCCCAATGAATTATTCTATTGAGACAATTGAAAAAGTTCAGCAAGGGTGTATGCTTCCAGTCATGGAACATTTTTATACCATTCAAGGAGAAGGGTTTCATTCAGGTGTTGCTTGTTATTTTATTCGTTTGTCCGGTTGTGATGTAGGCTGTCAGTGGTGTGATGTAAAGGAAAGTTGGGAGCAATATAGCCATCCTTTATATAAGGTAGAAGATATGGTGGAATGGGTTTCTTTAAGTGGTGCTGTGAGAGTTGTTGTTACAGGTGGTGAACCTCTGATTCATAAGCTTGATATTTTGTGTGATCTTTTTCGCAATAAAGGAATTAAATGTCATATCGAAACATCTGGAGCTCATCCTTACAGTGGAACATGGGATTGGTTTACCTTATCTCCAAAAAAGCGTAAACTTCCATTAAAAGAGAATTATTCGAAAGCTCAAGAACTTAAAGTTGTCATTTCTAGGGCTAACGATTTTCGTTTTGCCGAGGAAGAGGCTTCAAAAGTAAATGATGATTGCAAATTGTATTTGCAGCCTGAATGGTCCAAAGAAGCTGATATTTTAAAAGATATAATTGCATATGTTAAGATAAATCCATCGTGGCATATTTCTTTACAAACTCATAAATACATGGATATTCCTTAGTATGAGAATTTTAATCATAGTTTTCTTTTTATCAAATAGTTTTTTTGGTCAAGCTCAGGAAACCACTAAGTCCCGTAAAGCGATTAAAGCATATCGAGAGGCTAAATCTGCTTTAACATTTCAGAACTTCGATAAATCAAAAGACTTATTAGAAAAAGCTTTAATATTTGATGATCAATTTGTTGAGGCTTGGATTTTATTAGGCGATGTATTTGTTGAAATTGGTGATAAGTTACGTGCCATTGAATCTTATAAAAAGTCAATCCTTATAGATCCTGAGTTTTCGTTTCCTATGTATTACCGTTTGGCAATCACAGAACATTCTATTGGTATTTACTCAGAATCCTTGGAGCATATTCAAAAATATTTAACGTATAAACGTATTTCTTCGAACTATAGAAAAAAGGCACTTTCACTTAAAAAATCATGTGAGTTTTCTATTAATGCGATGAAGAGTCCTGTGACTTTCAATCCGGTTAATTTAGGAGTCAACATTAATTCTGATGCCGATGAGTATTTACCAGCACTTTCTGCAGATGGAAGTACCTTGATATTTACACGAAGTGAAAATGTTAAGGGTTTGCGAAACGAAGATTTTTATATATCGTATAATGATACTGATGAATGGCAATTTGCTAATAATCTTGGTGAACCTATTAATACATTAAAAAATGAAGGTGCTCAATGTATTACTGCCGATGGTAAAACCCTTTATTTTACAGCTTGTTCACGAAATGATTCTTATGGACGTTGTGATATATATCAGTCCGATTTTGTAAATGATAAGTGGACAAATCCTGTTAATTTAGGTCCAAATGTAAATACTGAGAGTTGGGAATCACAACCAGCTATTTCATCTGACGGCAGACAATTGTTTTTTGTCTCTAATCGTCCTGGTGGACGCGGTGGTAAAGACATATGGGTTTCCTATAAGAATGCTAATGGAGTATGGATGGAAGCTAAGAACATAGGAGGTAAAATAAATACGAGTAAAGATGATATATCACCCTTTTTACATTGGGATAATCAAACACTTTATTTTGCATCTAAAGGGTTTATAGGTATGGGTGGATTTGATGTTTTTGTTTCTCGATTAAACGGAAGTGGTGACTGGGGGGAAGCTAAGAATATTGGGTATCCAATTAATTCCCCTTCAGATGAGAATTCATTGATTGTTGCTAAGGATGGACGAACAGCCTATTTTGCATCTTCATTTTTTAATGAAAATAGAAACGATTTAGATCTTTATACATTTGATTTACCACAAGAGAGTAGATCACTGGAAGTAGCTTATATACAGGGATTAATTACCAATTCAAAAACAAATAACCCAATTAAGGCGGACATTGAGTTGGTGAATTTGAAATCGGGGAAATCCTATAAAAGTTCAGAAAGTGATCTGGATGGGAATTACATGCTTTGCCTTCCTTCTGATGCTGAATATGCGCTAACAGTTAACAAAAAGAAATATCTTTTTTATTCCGAAAACATTAAGCTTGAACAGGAGGGTAGTATTGTCGTTAAGAACTTTAAATTACAACCTTTAGAAGTAGGCGAACAAGTAAGATTGGATAACATCTTTTTTGAATTAAATTCTTCTGATCTTAAAGATGAATCGGTAGTGGAGTTAAATAAGATTATTAAGTTTATGGCGTCTAATCCTTTTTTAGTCATTGAAATAGGTGGGCATACTGATAACATTGGTTCTAAGGCATATAATTTAAATTTGTCGGACGATCGTGCTAGGTCTGTCAAAGATGCTTTAGTTCAAAGAGGTATTTCTTCAGATCGCATACAAACCAAAGGTTACGGAATGTCTTTGTCTTTAAATACGAATAGTTCTGAGCATGAAAGAGCTCTAAATAGAAGAACGGAATTAAAAATTATTGCAGTAGAATGATACAAGTTGTAGAGTGCCCGAGAGATGCCATGCAAGGTATCGCAGAATTTATCCCAACGGAGAAAAAGGCCGAATACATCAACATGCTTTTAAAAGTGGGGTTTCATACGATTGATTTTGGTTCTTTTGTGTCGCCTAAGGCCATTCCGCAAATGCGTGATACTGCTGCGGTTTTATCTAAACTTAATTTAGATGATACGAATTCTAAGTTATTAGCTATTGTTGCGAATAGCAGAGGTGCAGAGGAAGCTTCATCTTTCGATGAGATCCAATATTTAGGTTATCCATTTTCGGTTTCAGAAATCTTTCAGCAACGCAACACAAATTGTTCTATAGAAGACTCTTTAGTATTGGTCGAGGAGATGCAGAATTTATGTGTATCTAGGAATAAAAACTTGGTGGTTTATCTTTCTATGGCTTTCGGGAATCCTTATGGTGAAGCTTGGGATGTTGATATTGTAGCTAAATGGTCTGAGGTCTTAGCCAATACGGGCTTAAAGATTCTGTCACTTTCAGATACGATTGGTGCTTCATCAAAAGAAACCATCACACCTTTATTTTCTCAGCTGATTCCTGAATTTCAGGAAGTAACTTTTGGCGCTCACCTACACACCACACCTAAAACCTGGAAAGAGAAAGTTTTGGCGGCTTATCAGGCTGGTTGTACCCGTTTTGATACTGCGATACAAGGTTTTGGAGGTTGTCCGATGGCAAAAGATGATCTTACAGGGAATATGCCTACCGAAAAGCTTATATCTTTTTTTAACGAACAAAAAGAAGATACCGGTTTAAATGCATTGGCCTTTGAATCGGCTTTTAATAAGTCTATAGAAGTGTTTGGTTAATATTTGTTGATTCCAATTTTGTAAGCTTCTAAAGCCCTGTTTCTAGCAAATTTATGTTCAACCATTGGTTTTGGATACTGGTCAGTATATATTTCAGATACCCATTTTTTTATGTAGTCTTGATTTTTATCAAATTTCTTTTGTTGTTCGTAGGGGTTAAATATTCTAAAATAAGGTGCAGCATCGCAACCTGTTCCTGCTGCCCATTGCCAATTTCCATTGTTAGAGGATAGTTCGTAGTCCAATAATTTTTTTGCAAAATATGCTTCTCCAAGTCGCCAATCGATAAGGAGATGTTTACATAAAAATCCTGCAGTAATCATTCGTACTCGATTGTGCATGTATCCTGTTTTATTTAATTGGCGCATTCCTGCGTCAACAATTGGATATCCAGTCTTTCCAGTATACCATTTTTCAAAGTCATTAGGATTATTTAACCATTTTATAGCATTGTATTTAGGTTTAAAGTTTTCAGTAACCACGTGTGGGAAATGATAAAGAATTTGCATGAAGAACTCTCGCCAAATAAGTTCACTCTGAAAGACGGTATTTCTTGGTTTAAGTTTAGATAGTATTTTACGTATGCTTACGGTTCCAAAGCGAAGGTGTGGACTTAAGTAACTGGTTTGGTCTATGTGAGGATAATCTCTTATTTGCTCATATTGATCAATTTTTGATAGATCGAAATCTTTGACTGAAATATCTGATTTTTTGATTCCTAATTCTTCCATACTAGGAAATACTCTAATCTGGCTATAGAAATTATTGAAATCTAACTTGTTAGTATAAGGTTTTGCTTCATATAACTCCAACCACTTTCTTTTGTATGGTGTAAATACAGTATAGGGTTTGTTATCATTTTTAAGTATTTCATTTTCTTCATGAATCACTTGGTCTTTTAAAGAAATAAACGAGATGCCATGTTTTTCTAGTAGTTGTTTTATTTTTTGATCTCGATGACGTGCATAGGGTTCATAGTCTTTATTTACAAATACACTTTCTATTTGAAATTTTTCAAGTAAGTTTTTCCATATTTCAATAGGTTTACCTCTTAGACAAAGTAATGAAGAATTGTGTTTTTTTAATGTTTGATCGATTTTGCTTAAACTGTTGTAAATAAAGTTGACTCGAGGGTCATTGTTTGGCAATTCATTTAAAATTTCTTCATCGAAAATAAAAACAGGAAGTACTTGGAAATTGTTACTTATAGCTTTATTTAAAGCGGTATTATCCTCTAATCTTAAGTCTCTTCTAAACCAAAATATTGAAATTTTCATATTTAATTTTTATAAATTAAATTTAATGAAATTGCTCAATTATGCTGTTAAATTCTAGAAGAAATATTCTTTTAAGTTTTTATATAATTGATTAATAGGCAAGCCCACTACATTAAAATACGACCCTTCAATTTTAGTAATGCCTATGGCGCCTAGCCATTCTTGGATGCCATATGATCCTGCTTTGTCGAAAGGTTTGTAATTTTCTATATAGTAATTGATTTCTGAAGATTTAAGCTCTTTAAAAAATACTTTCGTGGTATTGGAAAAAGAAATGGTTTTGTCTTTAGATTTTATGCAAACACCTGTCATTACTTTGTGATTCCGATTTGATAAACTTTGTAGCATTTTTGCAGCCTCGGTTTTGTTTTTTGGTTTCCCAAGAATTTTTTCATCTAGTATAACAACTGTGTCGGCTGTAATAACAACAGTATCTGAAGAAATATTGGTAAAAGTGTTGGCTTTGAGATTTGCCAGATATTCGGCTACCTTAATGACCTCAAGGTTCTCTGGATAGACTTCATTTACTTCAGTTATTTCAACCTTAAAATTGAGATCTAATAGATTTAAAAGTTCTTTCCTCCTTGGAGATTGTGAAGCGAGTATAATATTTATGATTTGCATATGTTAAATTGAGAAAAGCATCCTTATAATACTTGCGAAAAACATCATTTAAATTATAATAAAGAATTATTCTAAAATCTTTTACTTGGAAGTGATCGAAGAATCATTCATCCATTTTCCATGAAGTTTCATGGTTTGCTCTATAACATCTCGAACACAACCTTTTCCTCCTTTTTTAAAGGAGATGTATTGTGATACATTTTTAATTTCTTGTGCTGCATCCTCTGGGCAGGTAGGGAGTCCGACGAGTTGCATAACCTTATAATCGGGCAGATCATCTCCCATATATAAAATTTCATCAGTCTTTAAATCATAGATATGAATGAGTTCATTAAGTGCCTTTACTTTGTCATGACAAGACAGATATACATCGTAAACACCTAATTTGTTCATTCTATTTTTTACAGCCTCTGAACTACCTCCAGTTATTAATGCGACTATGTAACCTTTTTTAACAGCTAATTGAAGTGCGTATCCGTCTCTTGTACTCATTTTTCGAACTTGCTCTCCATTTTGCATAAGCGTTATACTTCCGTCTGTTAAAACCCCATCACAATCAAAAATGAAAGCTTTAATATGATTTAGTTTTTTTTTATAATTCATCCTTATTTTTATCTATAATGTTCTTCGAAAGTAGTTTATAAATATCGTAATTTATTCCTTTTTTTAGATAGTTGAGGTGATCTTCTATAACAGATTGATCTTTTCTAACAGCTGGACCTGTTTGTACATCTTTTGGTTTGTGTTTTGAAATTTTAGTTGCTGTTTCTTTGATTAATGGATAAAGTATATCTAAAGGTATGTTCTTATCACTTAGTATTTCATCGGAAATCATGTACATGTAATTAGTGAAGTTACAGGCAAATACTGCTGCAACGTGTAATACCTTTCTTTGGTTAGAATCGATATTATACACCATAGGACTCAGTAAAGTAGCTAATCTCATAAGTGTGCTATAATCTTCACTTGTTGAGGCTTCGATACAAAAAGGAATATGTTTGAAGTTTAGTTTCTTTTCTTTAGAAAAAGTTTGAAGTGGGTAGAATACACCTCTTCTTTTGTGTTTAATAACATTTTGTTCTACAGCTCCAGAAGTATGAACTATGAGTTTGTTTTTTATTTTTATGAGTTCAGAAACTTCTTCAATTACAGAATCTTTAACAGTTAAAATATAAAGATCTGCGTTTTCATTTATGTCTTCTATTCTTGTTGTGAAATCACAATTTAAATGCTGAGATAAAGAGATAGCAGGTTCTACAGAGCGGTTGTATACTTGTATAATTTTTTGTTCTTTTTTTTGAAGCTCTTTGGCAAGGTGCCAAGCGACATTTCCTGCACCTATAATAACGATATTTAGTTTTAATTTACTCAATAAATTAAGATTTTACCTTTTTAAATAATTGGATTACAGAAATCAAAGTACCTACTGCCATCAATATAGCGCCAATCCATAATAGATTAATGTATGGAAAGATAATTGCTTTCATAATGATGAAAGGTTTTTCGTTATCTATATGCTCATATGCTTTGATTTTTATACTCCCAGCTTCCGCATTTACTTCACTAAATATGAATTTATATTTTAAGTCTCCATCTTCAAGAAATGCTGGGAATGATTGAGCAATATTATTTTTTACAGCATAGATTGCATCGGCATATGAAAATTCGCCCAGCATATTTTGCATTTTAATCTTTGCTATTAGCATGACATCTAATGCTTTTTGGCTTTCAGGGTTGGTGTTGGCATTTACCATTAAACTGTCGAGGAATATGAAATGTTTATCATAAGTTAATGTGTCACCTTGTTTAATGTTTATGATACTTTCTTGATGATATGGATCGTTTATATCGTGTTCATCTACATCGGCATAAGTTAAATGTGAATATACATCATAGAGTAAAAAGTGTTGCGTTGAAGGCTCTGCTACATTTCCCATAATTTCGTTTAGTTGAATAAAGGGATTTAATGTAAATTGATATTCAAAAGTGCCATCTTTTTTTAAATTAAAATACTCTACTTCATAGGTCTTGTTAATG
>NTKG01000040.1 GCA_002457305.1 Bacteroidetes bacterium MED-G21
ATCCAGCACATTGATCCTCTCCAAGATCATTTTGATAAAAAACACCGATAACATCAAAATTTGAAATCGGGCCATCAAATAATAAAAATTCCATGTTTTCTGGACATACGATAGTATGATTTGAGCCGGTTAATTCATAATTAAAGAAACTTGGCAAAATAACATATTCACAACTACCATCGTCTTCATTGGCTTGTGAATCGAAGTTCATAGCAGAAGCATCTTGACAGCCATAATAAATGCATGAATTATCATCCTGATTTGCTAAAGTATTATAATTATTCGCTTCTGTATCAGTACACCCCAAGATAATGCAAGAGCCATCATCATCTGAAGCTTCAGAATTGTAATTTGAAGCAATAGGATTCGTACAACCAAAAATAATATCAATACATTCAGAAACAACAAAACCATCATTTTCTCCACTACCTTCAATACTGGTATTATTTAATATAATAGAATTATCACAATCTCTTATGGAAAAAGAACCACCATTATTCCACCCATCACCCCACCAATCAATTGATTGAAAAGTATAACTACCAGTAGGTAAACAAACATTAGAATAATAGGTTGAATAATTAGAATATTCTCCTCCACCTCCTGTAACATATTCATCATTTGAGTCAACAATAATCCAAGAAATTTCATTAGCGTAGCTTCCTGTGTTTATTTGAACAATAATCTCTTCTTCAATACAATCTGAATCATCTATAGGTTCTGAATCATCTATAATTCCTGTAGCTACGAGATTATCATGTTGCCATAAATTAACTCTTCCTCCAAGGGAAGAATGGAGTGCAGCATGCATTCTATGACTCTGACCATTCGAAAACATATTTGCACAATCAGAATAATCCATATAATTCTGAACATTATCCAACGATCCACAAGTATATTGATTTGTGTTACACCCATAAGGGGTTCCTTTTGTTTCGGGTGTATCGGGGACCCAATCACCAGGTTCACCACAGTTTTCATCTAATCCTGGATCATTTGAATCTCCCCAAGTATGAGCTAAATACAAATAATGTCCTATTTCATGAGTCATAGTAGTTGATGCAAAATTATAACTACTAGAAGTTCCCATTGTACCAAACTGACTGTGACGACAAACAATACCTTCTGCACCAGCAGGAGCAGTTCCTGGATAATAAGCATAGGCACCTGCGCCACTTTCAATATTATCTACAACCCACACATTAAGATACATGTCTGTATCCCAAATCACCAAACTTTTAACATTTTCATCAGCATAATCAGTAAAGTCCGATTCGGTACGCGTTATTCCAGTTGTAGGGTTTCCATCAGGGTCAATACTTGCTAAAGCAAAGCTAATACCCACATCAGATTTTATAGAACTAAATCCCGAGACAACATTATTATAATCAGAATTGTCGGCGTTAAAATCCTCATTTATAGCAGTTAATGCACTATTAACTTGAGCATTAGAAATATTAGAATAGGAATCATTATAAATAATATGAACAACAACAGGAATAGTTTTACTAACAAAACTAGATCTTGAATTAATAATTGCTTGAATTTCATCTTCATATGCAGAACGCATTTCAAGTAAACTAGGGTCCTGTTCATACCTCTGATCCATATAGTGATTAAAACCACATTGATGAGTCTGAGCAGAGACATCAACAAATAGAATTAACAAGAATAAAGAAGAAATAATTATACGCAAATGATTCTTATCTGAAGGGGTTAACATCTATTTCTTAATACATCAATTCTTATACCAAAAATAAAGCTAAGTATAATAACGATTCGCAATTGGTAATCGTTTAACATAAAATATTGTGGTGAATTAATGAATTTTCTTTTCGACACTGCCATCATTGTACAAATAAAGCAATATAGTACCAGAAGAGACTTCATTACTATGAACCTCTTGACCAAGCATATTAACCACTTTAACAAGAGTGCGAATATCATTAGGATGGATCTCTGCTTGCATTTCAATAGCCCAATCTGGCACTGTTGGGCTAATAGATCTTCTCTGGTCGGTATTCACAAAATGAAACGTTCTAGATTGATCCATTCTAAGTTGATAACCCTGACCTGGAATAAGATCTCCAATACCATTAAATCCAAATTGAGGCCAATAAATGAAACCAAAATTATTCTTCACCAAACGAAGATCCTCTTCAATAGGCTCAAATTGAGCAACAATATCTGTTGGCTCAATAACATTATATCCAACTGTATTCCAACCTGGAATAAGATTTAATTGGATTTGACCATAGGAACTTGGGTCGGCAAACTCAAGTTGAGCAGATAATACACCAGCAGCATAAACTACTACATTGTATTGATTTAAAAAATATGAATAGTAATTAATTAAAGAATCAACATAATTTTGAGTAAACAAGCAAGATCCATCATCCTCATTTGCATTAGGATTATAATTATAAGCAAGTGGATTGATACATGATTGAACAACTGCAATAAAAGAGCCATCTTCTTCATTAGCAGCAACAACATATGTGTCTTCTACTAAATTATCTGGAAAAGCATCAATTACATCCGGTGTAAACATCACGGTCATATTTGAACCTGTATTACCCGAATATTGTTCAAGTTGAGAAAACTGGGCAGAAGAAGAAAAATGAAATAAGAGAAAACATAATAATAAAGAAAAACTTGAAAATAAATCTTTAGGGGGTGTCATAATTTTATATTTTATGATTAATTATAATCAAATTCATAAAACTAATCAATTAATACTTAACAAATCGATTTACTATTTGGTTTGAATTATTTTCAATATTTATAAAATATATACCGTTTGGCCATTCTGAAATATCTAAAGAATAATTGACATTTGAAGATTGAGAATCTAAAATAACCTTATTAAATTCTTGACCTAGCACATCAGTAATACTCAATGATGTTAAAGAGTTTAACTGAATTAAATTCAAAGAAATAATAGAATGAGCAGGATTGGGATAAATAGTAAAACTATATTCGTTAAACTCTTCAAACCCTACTTCTGAAAGGAAAACTTCTTCTGAGTAATCGAAACAAGAATCAGTATTCATAATATGAACTTGATAATTACCAACTTCTTGAGGATAATGGACATCGCTATTAGCTCCTTCAATTAATTGTCCATTAAACAACCATTGATATTCATATAGTGAGGGATCTCCAGTTACAGAAGATGTTAACAAGAAATCATCTTCTACAATAGCATTAACTTGAATTTCAAATGGTAAAGTAATCGTAATTGTATCTTGATAAATAGCTCCAATATCATCTGTAACTTCAAGAGAGTATTCACCTTCATTAAGCCCTTGAAATTCTGCCACTCCTGAAGTATCAATACTAACTGATACTTGATTAGGCACATCTAATTCAGAATAAGAAATATATGAATCTGAATTATCTATTAATAAAGAATATGGAGGTGTGCCACCAGTTAAGTAAACAAAGGCTTCTCCATAACCATCATAACATAATGGATTATTAGAAATAACTACAGCATTTAAACTTTCTAAACATGATCCATCGTCTACAGTAGCTTCTTCTTCATAATTAAATGAAGAGGAATTCGTACAACCTATATGATTGGTAGGTAACATTTGATCGGTAAAAGAAATAGTGCAATTTGCAGATGGCGAAATAGCGTTAACAATAGAATCACTGCTTAGTGTTACAATTCCAGACAATAATTCAAAATTAGGATCTAAGTCAGAAGAAAGACTATCATTAATAATAATAGCTTGAAGAGTTATAACATTATAAGGGTACATTACTAAGGAGTTATAATTAAGAGTACCCAATTCTACGCTTGATGAAGATAAATCTATTTCAAAATCAGGTGCATAAATAATTTTATCTTCACTTATATTAGTAATGTCAAAAGAAAGAACTATTTCACCTAGTAATTCAGAATATTCAATAACAAAATTATTGACATCAATTTGAACACAAACATCATATTCACAGACATTAATATGAGTATTAGCTAAAGAATTGTAATTTAATGCTAGAGAATCTGTACATCCGGTAACTATTAGGTTTTGACAAGAACCATTATCTGTATTTGCCAATGGATCATACTCTAAATACATAGGATCTAAACAACCAAGTAATACAGGAATAAGACAAGAATCATCATCTGTATTTGCCTCAGGATCATATTCAATAAATGAAGAGTTAATACAACCTTCAACTATTTCATTAAGACATAAAGTAGGATCTTCTGCAATTGCTTGAGGATTATATTCTAAATACAATTCATTATTACATCCAGATACACCATAAAGTACATCAAAATAATTCACTGAAAAATAACCATCGTTAATATAAGTGTTATCTGAAGTAGTTTCGGCATAAGATGGTGATAGATATAAACTGTTCCCTAGATCAGGATATTGTAGAGCCCAGATAAATTCCTGACCCGATATAAAACCATCTATTTCAGGAGTAGAAGAATCATCCCCATATACAATAATTTGAAAACTTCCATCAGAGATACCTGTAGCAAAAACCATTTCACTAGCTAAAACATATTCTCCATTATTTAGATAAAAAACACCTATTAAATCTTCATCTGGCTGAAAATCAATATCTTCAGTAAAAACAAGACCCGACGGAACATAAATGGTATGATTAGAACCAGTATTTATAACTTGACTTCCAAAATCCAATCCTGCATTTGTAATACAAGATCCATCATCTATTACCGCAGATGAACTATAATTTCCTGCAAGAGGATCAGTACAACCTGAAGGGCCGACAGTAAAATTTATTGTAGTTTGAACAAGAGGTTCCCACAACGGAAGTCCATCTTCAATACTGTGCAATACAAATTGCAAACTGTGTTCACCATTTTCAAAATTACGGGGACTTGAAAAATAATTATTGCTAAGTGGATGTCCAGGAGCGAATGGAGCAAAAAGTGAAGATTCAAAATCACCGTCAACATACCATTTAATAATAGCATTAGTTGAATCAACAGTTGGGCCCCCAATAATAACATTATTATTTCCTCCATGGACTATATATTCAATAAAAATATCTTGTCCTTCTAAATAGGTTTCTGATGGAACACTGGAGTTAAATAAAACCTCAATATAGGGTTCATTTATATTTTCAAACGTACAACTTCCATTTGAAGCATTAGCACTAGGGTTATAATTGTCAGCATTAGAATTTAAACAACCATATAAAATTACTTCTGAACATGATCCATCGTCTATTGTTGCTTGAGCAGAATATTCAATATAATTTTCATTTGTACATCCTAAATAATCGCATAAACCTGAATCTGTTGCTAAATAGTCATAGTTATATGCTGAATTATCTTGACAACCTGAGATCTCAAACTCATCACAGACCCCATCTAAATCTGTATCAATTACACAATTATTATCACAATCGTAACCAAGATTGGGATATACACAATTACTAGGTGAAGAAGCTAAAACTTGATAATTACACGCTATAGAGTGCATACAACCAATAATATTATCTTCGCTGTTAGCATTACAATTTAATGTAACAGTAACAGCTGCTGCTGCATTAACACCATTTGTAAGGTATGATGATCCATCTCCTGAAGCCCAAACTGTAAAATCTAAATTGAATAATTCATCACCATTAACCAGATAATAACTTATTGACTCATTTGACGCAGCTCCATCAATTTCAGATGTTTGTGAATCATCTCCCCATATAGCAATATTTGCCTGAGTAACTCCAAAAACAGGTTCGGAACCAACAGTTAAACCAGATTCATCTGCAACTGCTACGACATAAGCACCCTCAACTAAACTGGTTGGAAAAGAAGCAAAAATACCTTGAGTTAAAAACACAGACATATTCGCACCTGTATTTAAAACACTATCTGATGGGAATTCACAAGTTTCCACAGAACCTCCACCAGATGAACTACAATTTAATGTAACAGTAACAGCTGCTACTGCATTAACACCATTTGTAACGTATGATGATCCATCTCCTGAAGCCCAAACTGTAAAATCTAAATTGAATAATTGATTACCATTTACCAGATAATAACTTATCGACTCATTTGAAGCAGCTCCATCAATTTCAGATGTTTGTGAATCATCTCCCCATACAGCAATATTTGCCTGAGTAACTCCAAAAACAGGTTCGGAACCAACAGTTAAACCAGATTCATCTGAAACTGCAACGACATAAGCACCCTCAACTAAACTGGTTGGAAAAGAAGCAAAAATACCTTGAGTTAAAAACACAGACATATTCACACCAGTATTTCCTTCGAATGGTTGGGGAAGATCACAATCTAAACCTATATCTTCAATGGTATCCACAACAGATTCATATATACACGAACCATCATCTACATTAGCTAATGAATCAGTATTATGAGCAAAAGGATCTAAACATCCAAATACATAACATGAACCATCATCAATATTGGCTATTACATCATAATTTAAAGCTACAGAATCTGTACAGCCTAATTCAATTAGATTTAAACAAGAACCATCATTAAAATTTGCAGTATCAGAATACTCCAAATAATCTTGATCTGTACACCCTTGAACTATTAGAGTTAAACAGCTATTATCGTCAATTGTAGCAATGCTTTCATATTCAAAATATAAACTGTCAGTACATCCTAAATAATCACATGAATCTGGATCTGTGGCAAGAGAATCGTAATTGTATGCAATAGAATCTTGACATCCATCAATTTCGAATTCATCACATATACTATCACCATCTTGGTCATTTAAACAAATTCCATTACAATCAAAACCTTGTTCAGGACCAGGCCCACCACATTCACCACAAATATCATTGAACAAACAAGAACCATCGTCCTCTTCTGCAAATGAATCATAATTACATGCAGATGAATCAATACATCCTTGAATAAGTAGAAATTCACAAGTACCATCATCAGTATTTGCAGTAGAATTATAATTTTCTGCAACTTGGTTTGTACAACCAAAAATAACATCAATACATGAGCCATCATTTACATTAGCACTTACATCATAATTAAATGCTGTTGAGTCTGTACAACCAAGATATTCACATAATCCACTACCAGTATTAGCAGAATCAACATAATTAGATGCAATAGAATCCATACATCCAACTATTACTGCAATACAAGAACCATCATTATCAGTTGCATCAGGATTAAAGTTCAAAGCTGACTCATCATCACAACCTGGAACTTCTAATTCATTACATACCTGATCGTTATCAAAGTCTAAAAGACAATTTCCACTACAATCATAATAAACATCTGGATAAATGCAGGAATCATCATTTACTTCTGCATCTAAATCATAATTACATGCAATTTCATCTGTACATCCTGAAATAGGTGCCGAACAGTTTAATGAAGCAGAAGCACCTATTACAGGCAATATTCCATTAGTTACATATGAATTTGCACCACCAAAAGTTATATTTAAATCATATAATGAAATCCCATCTACTAATTGGAAAGTAATTGTTTGGCCAGCTGTTAAACCGTCTACTTCAGGTGTAATCGAATCGTCTCCCCAAACTGCTATTGAGGCTTGGCCACCTTGTAAATCTGCTAAAGCAACAGATACACTCCCAGCCAAGAGTCCATCTGGAGTTAAAGCAACAAGGTAAGGAGAATCAGAAGATATTGGAAGAGCAGAAATTGCAGTATTGTTAAAAAATACCGTCATGTTAGCTCCTGTATTACCAACAAAAGACTCTGGTATATCGCACTGTGCAGATACTTTTTGAAAGAAACTAATCAGACTTACAAAAAAAATACAAAATATCTTTCGACTCATGAACTAGGAGGTTTTACAATATATAATCTAATTTTTAGTTAAATACCCACAAAGGGTTTTCAATCTCAAATATAAAAAGTATAATCTCATAAAAATCCAATCAATTGGATCAGCATATTATTATAATGCAAAAAAGAGACCAAAAAAATAAAGCACTATACTCATTCAAAAAATCTTTGAATATTAGACAAAAATTGTATTAACTAGAGTAATAATCCTAAATTTATAACCAAAATAGAAAACTAAAAAAAAAATCTATTAAAGAAACACTTTTTTTATAAACTTACTTTGCCCCAAATATAAACAAATTATACAATTTTTAAGTAATTATTTAGGTGCAACATATTGTTATCTAACTTTGTAGCTATTTAAAGTAAATTAATTTGATTTAGATAATACATAATCAAGTATCTATCACAATAAAATAACATTATAAAAAGTATAAGTAATGTTAACTTCTAATTAGTTAAATTTGCATTTTTAGTACATATTCAATGAAAAGAAAAACAGCTATTTTATTAGTTAATCTAGGCACCCCCAACTCTCCAAAAACACTTGATGTAGGCAGCTACCTGTTTCAATTTTTAAATGACAAGAGGGTTATTGACATCCCATGGCTTCTTAGAAAAATACTGGTTAATTTACTAATAGTGCCTTTTAGAGCCTCTAAATCTGCCAAAATATATAAAGATCTTTGGACCGAAAAAGGCTCACCAATTATATACCACACACATGATCTATGTGAAAAACTAAAAAATGTTTTGGGAAGTGATTATCATGTAGATTATGCAATGCGTTACAAAAACCCATCATTAAAGAAAACATTAGAAAGCTGGGAAGGAAAAAATTTCAAGCAAATTATTATCCTCCCCTTATTTCCTCATTACGCTTCTGCAACAAATGGCTCTGTAATTGAACAAGCCATGGAAGTAATGAAAAAATGGTGGGTAATTCCCGAACTAAGCTTTGTGTCACAATTTTACAACGAAGAATTTTATTTAAAAGGTTTCGAAGAAAAAGGCAATGCACATGATTTTAAAGAATACGACCATATTCTTTTTAGCTTTCATGGACTTCCTGAGCG
This sequence comes from Bacteroidetes bacterium MED-G21, assembly GCA_002457305.1. Taxonomy (GTDB): domain Bacteria; phylum Bacteroidota; class Bacteroidia; order Flavobacteriales; family UBA7430; genus MED-G21. The sequence continues at coordinate 8,881 of NTKG01000040.1, forward strand.
TCATGTAGATAAAGTCTATAAAGATGGCCTATGTAAAGATAATGATTGTGAACATGGTATAAACGATGAAAATGTTTTTTGCTATAAAGCCACTTGCTATGAAACTGCAATTCAGCTTGCGAAACGATTTAAGTTAAAAGAAGAAGACTACACCGTTGGCTTTCAATCGCGACTTGGAAGAGGTTGGATTGAGCCATTTTCTGATGAAATCATTGTTGATTTAGCTAAAAAAGGTGCAAAAAAATTATTGGTCTTTTCTCCGGCTTTTGTTGCCGACTGCCTGGAAACAATTATTGAAATTGGGGATGAATACCAAGAATTATTTGAAGAACATGGTGGGGAAAAGGTTCAACTTGTAGAAAGTTTAAATTCTTCGGACACTTTCGTTCATGGATTAAAAGAAATGATACTTAAAAGAAGTCTTTAATCAATTTAAATCAAGTGTATTAATCATTTCTAGGGGTCCAGGACACATGTATTCATGACACGACCTACAAGTATTAACTACAATCTCATAATTAAGTACTGAGGGTGATTCATCAAAGTTGTTGGCTGCAATAAGCAATGCTTCGGCCATAGGATTAAACCCTTCTTTCTGAAAACTAGAATCAGTAAAATGTGCATTTTTAAAATCTTCTATGGAAAGATTGGGAGTAACGCCTAGTTCAATATCAATTTTAGCTTGTTTTAGCTTATCTACCATAGTTCGCATAGATAAGGCCATTTCACTCATTTCATTGGGGTAATTCTGAACCTTTGTAGTTTGTTGACAGGAATACACAAGTAAAAGTAAGCTAACTATAACTAAATTTCTTTTCATTTCTCAATTAAAACACCATCTGCAATAAACTCAAGTACAAAACGAGGCTCTGTAATCTGCATTATTTTATCTTCTGCCTCACCAGCATCTTCAGCATAATGACGCAATAAATCAACAGAAATAGTATCCATTTTGGCAGTTCCATGCATTACTGTTCTCAAATCTTCAGCACCTTCTATAGGAACAAAAAAACCATAATCCTTAAAACGAACCATCATGGTATCACCTTCAGCCATTTTAACATCCATCCAACAACCTTTTTTGGCACAGGTTTGCGTAATAATACCATCGAGAATGACATTTTCAACAACTCCATTTTGAGCCAAGTCAAAAACAGCAGCATAAGAATGGGTCACTTTATCCTCTATTTCCATTCCAAAATATTGATATTCTTTTGTAGAACAAGATGAAAATACTAGGGCTATAAAAACAAAAAATATTTTTTTCATTGTATAAGATTTAGACTATAAATAAAAAATTAAAAAGAAAGAATCGTTTTTTTAATGATCTCAATACATTCCATTAATTGAGCTTCGGTTATTACTAAAGGAGGGGCAAAACGAATAATATCTCCATGCGTAGGTTTTGCAAGAAGTCCATTATCACGAAGTCTCAAACAAACATCCCAAGCTTCCTTTCCATTTTTAGGCTTAATAACAATCGCATTTAATAAGCCTTTTCCTCTAACGAGTGTAACCATATCACTTTCAATAGCTCTCATTTCTCTTCTAAAAATCTCCCCTAATCTGTGAGCATTTTCTGCTAACTTCTCATCTAAAACAACTTCAAGAGCAGCTTGTGCTACCTTACAAGCAAGAGGATTTCCACCAAAAGTAGAACCATGCTCACCAGGCTGAATACAAAGCATCACATCATCATCAGCTAATACTGCAGAAACAGGAAAGACTCCTCCAGAAAGTGCTTTTCCTAAAATTAATATATCTGGTCGAGCATTTTCATAATCTGTTGCCAACATTTTACCGGTACGAGCTATTCCCGTTTGAACTTCATCAGCAATAAATAAAACATTATACTTATCGCATAACAAACGAACGCCAGACAAATATCCTTCATCAGGAACCACTACACCTGCCTCACCTTGAATAGGTTCGACCATGAAAGCACATACATTAGGATCTTTAAGTTCTTCTTCAAGGGCATCTAGGTTATTGTAAGGAATCAAATCGTATCCTGGCATGTAAGGACCAAACCCTTTATATGAAGTAGGATCGTCTGAACTTGATATCGCAGCTAAGGTTCTCCCCCAAAAGTTTCCCTTTGCAAAAATAATTCTTGCTTTATTTTCTTCAATACCCTTTTTCTGATAACCCCATTTACGCGCTAATTTATTTGCAGTCTCACCACCTTCAACACCAGTATTCATTGGTAAAACCTTATCATAACCAAAAAGTGCTGTTACATACTTTTCATATTGACCTAAAACATCATTATGAAAAGCTCTAGAAGTTAATGTTAAAGTTTCGGATTGCTCCTGAAGTGCACGAACAATTTTAGGATGACAATGACCCTGATTAACAGCTGAATAAGCAGATAAAAAATCAAAATATTTTTTACCAACTACATCCCACACATAAACACCTTCTCCTTTGGAAAGCACTACAGGTAAAGGATGATAATTGTGAGCGCCATATTTATCTTCTAAAGCAATAAGTTCTTGTGATGTCATAATTGTCGATTTTTTAGCTGCACAAATGTAATGTAATTTTAGAATTGAAAAAAAGTATATTAAAATACATAAGCCACTCGACTGAGTGGCTTATTGAGTAAATTAAATGTTACATCCCCCGATGATCACATAAACTATTGGTGCAATATTAGGGATTAACCAAATCGTAATTTAATAACCATAAAATAGATATTAAGAATGCATTGTGAATAACTGCGTTTTACAAATTAGCTAGTCACCTAAAATATCATCAAAATACCAGTTACATAACTTAAAATCATCTATAGATTCAGTAACTTTTATTTGATAGCCATAACCTGGACTTAAAGCACCTATTCCATTAAAATTCCATTCTGGTAAATAAGCTAAGCCATTATTATCCTTAACAATAACAACATGAACAACATATTCCGATAAGACTTCTGTAAGTTCTTTAGATTGTGGACAACCATAGCCAAACATATTCCATCCTTGAACTAAGTTGATGCCAAAATCCCATGCTTCTAGAGCATTTTCTAAAAAGGAAACTGATACAACAGAATTTGTGATACTAATTGAATCAATGATGTTCAAAAGATAAGTTATTGAATCATAAAGTTCAATATTGGTAGTAAAAATACAAGAAGCATCATTTAACAATGCAGCCGTATTGTAATTCAAAGCATATTCGTTTGTACAACCATAAACTGAAATAGGCGTATTTAAAATGGTATAATCAGAAACCAAATTAATAGCATTAACAGCATATATGTCTGATCCAGAAATATAGTTTAATGAAGCTCTGTAATTAGAATCCGATAAAGGATCATATGCTAACCATATGATTTGATCTCCAGTATCAAACCCATCTTTTTCATTGGTAGTTTCATCATTAATATAAACAGAAATTGATGAAGGACCACCATCCCAATGGGAAATACCACCACAACTTAATGCACCAAAGTCATTTATATAAAAAGCCCCTAGTGTGAAACCCTCAGAAACATATTCACCATTAAATGAAACATTTTCAAGAAGATATGTTGCATTAGCACCAGTATTAATTTCCTCAGAACTAGATGGCCAAACAATGGCTTCTGCATATTCACAAGAATTGTTATTTATATGGGCATTAATATCATAATTAAGCGCTACAGTATCTAAACAACCTTCAACACAAGTTGGATACACCATCAATTCTTCTAAATGAATTGGGAAACTATTAACACACTCTATGGGATTGTTTGACACATCAAGAGTTTGAATACCAGATGGAATATCAGGCAATATAATTATATTGTTGTTCTGCACCCTAAAGATTTCTATTGACTCTGGAATAAACTCAATATACTCGATTTGATTGTTGTAGCAAAGAACTTGTTCAGTCGATGAGGGCAAAGTAGGTAAACCAACCAAATTATTGTAAGCAAAATACAAAACCCTTAAACTATCAGGTAAATTGGGAATGTTCGAGAAATTATTAAAACAAAGCTTTAATGTTTGAATTTGATTTGGAAATTCAGGAACGGTAACCAAAGAATTATTTCGCAAATCGACATCCAAAACACTTTGCGGCAGTGGACTGATTTGACTAATGTTGTTTGATCTTAAATTTAGTGTTTCGAGTTGGTTGGGTAAATCTGGTATTGATGTTAAATTATTGTTTTTACAAGACAGACTCTCTAGATTAGTGAAATACTCAATACCATCAATATTATTTAAACCTAAGCCATCTAAATTTAAGTCTGTAATTAATGACGCTTGTTCAGTATCAATAACACCATTAACCACCATATTGGTGTAATTATCAGACAAATAATTTAAAAAAAGTAGATCCACTTCCCCATTTGCTTCATTATTATTCTGCTCATTTTCGAGGGCTACTAATAATGAATCCAAAACAATTAACACTTCTGTAGGGTAATCCGTACAATTTGGATACAAGGTCATGATAGAATCAATCTGAGCCTGAGTATCTTGTGCTTTACATACGAACGAGAAAAATAATAATAATATGTAGATTAGTTTTTTCATCATCTAGGAGAGCATTATAAAATACAAATTTACGAAAAATATGATAGGTAAATGTGATTGATTAGAACAATGAAAATGAAAAAAATCAGATTAATCTATATCTTTATTCATGTAGCGCGCCAGTAGAAGATGAAAATGATGAACACCCTGCTCTCTTGTTGGTGAAAATCGGCCAGCTTTGTAATATCGCGATTTTAAGCCTTTATGAACACCCTCTACGACAAATTCATCTTCAAGTTCGACCTTATCAAGAAGTGCACCTGCTCCTCGATTTAATTTGGTCTCATCATATATATAAGTAATAAATGAAACTTGAGTTTTATTCATACTAATGGGCTTCACAATATTTATAGACAACCCCCAAGGGTAAAAATTAAACATCATATTCGGAAAAATCCAGTAGTAATAAGCAGCTACATTCTTTCCAAAGTCTACATGATCTTCCGGAAAACTAAATGTATCTTCTGAAGTATCTGAATATCCTATTTGAAGATTAAAGTAATCATAAATCATAGTTTTATAATTCCCATAATCTAATGCTTCATTTAAGTCATCATGAACAAACGGAATATGAAAACCTTCAAGATAATTATCACAATACAAAGCCCAATGACAATTGATAGTATACGATTTATCTAAAGTAGGATCATGTTTAAAGACGTTTAATGGTAAAAAACCAATTCGTTCAGACATACCCTCAATCACCTCATCAAAATCAAAATCAGGTTCCAAGCCTACAAAGAGATGGTTACCAAATTGTTTTAAAGAAAATTGCTTTAAAGAATCACAAGCTCTTGGAAAAGATTTGGCTTCCTTAAATTCAGGCATAAACTTAAAACGACCATCTAAACCAAACCTTCTGCCATGATACATACAGGAGAGATCCTTAAGGGTTTCAGGTTGGTGACATAAAATATTCCCCCTATGTGTACAAACATTCGTAAAACACTTAATACTACTATTTTGATCACGAACACATATTAAAGGTTCATCTAAATAATTTTCCAATAAAACTATAGGAGAAATACTCTCTGGTTGTGGTACTAAAATATTCACATCACCAATCCATTGCCAGGACTTAACAAACACCTTTTCTTTCAACAAATCAAATACTTCCTGACTTTTATAAAATTGGGCAGGTAATGTTTCTGATTTAGTAATATCAGCGTCTATGAATAAATAACTCATTTAGTGAAATAATGTTGTTATTAAAAAAGAAAAGCTATTGTTCTAATTATACCAAACTAATAAAAAATTACTGTAATAAAAAGGGCTCCGAAATCGGAGCCCTTTTTAAAATTTATTTAAGTATAAAATTACCTAACAAATTGTTCTACAGAACCATCATCGTATACGTTGAATAGAACTGTTCCTTTGAATGGTTCATCATCCAAGTTTACTTCTTGTCCTAAT
>NTKG01000041.1 GCA_002457305.1 Bacteroidetes bacterium MED-G21
CTTTAAAGTTATATACTTTTTACGAAAGCCATCCGAGTTTTTATCTCTTCAAATTTTTCTTTTTCTCTTTCGATGTTTTTTCTCACTTCTTTAAGGAGTGGGTTGTCATCTTTCGCATTTTTAAAGAAGCTGATGTTATTTTCTAATAAACTGAGTTCTTCTTTACATTTTTTAGCGCTTTGTTGAAGTTTGAAAAGTTCCTCACTCAATTTAGATTTATCGTCTTCTGCAACAATAGCTTCAATTTTAGATTTATATTGAATATCTTTTTTTTCAGCTTTATCCATATCTAATTGCTCAAAATAAGCGTCAATTAGTTTGCGAAAAGTGCCTTCAATTGTTTTAATGTTTTTGCGAGGTACTTTTCCAAGCTCTTTCCAAGAATTTATAAAACCCTTAATTTGTTCTACATCTTTTTTTGTGTCACCTGAATTTTTGAAGGCTTCCACTTCTTTCAAGAACTTTTCTTTTAATTTAAGGTTTTTTTCAAATTCTTTATCCTGTGCCTTGTGTTGTTCTTTTAGGTTGTTGAAAAAATTGTTGCAGGCGTTTTTAAGACGTTTCCATAGCAAATCAGCTTCTTTTTTAGGAGCCATTCCAGATTCTTTCCAATCGTTTTGTAGCTTTTTAAGTGTATTTGCTGTATTCTTCCAATCTGTACTGTCAGAAAGTGCTTCTGCCTTTTCAACAATTTCTTGTTTTACTAAAAGATTTTCTTTTTGATTTTTCTTTAAGTCTTTATAAAAATCATTTCTCTTCGTGTTAAAGCTTTTAATAGCAGTAATAAAACGGGTCCATGATGTGTCATTTTGTTCTCGACTAATTGGTCCAACCTTTTTCCAATCTTCTCTTAATTGATTGATGAGATCAGCCTGTTTTTGCCATTTGTTATGGTGTAGCAAATTTGTGTAGTCAATATTTTCTACTTGTTCACATAAACCTAATTTAGATTGATAGTTTTCTTCAAAAGATTCTTTTCGTTTTTCGAAGTAGTCGTTTCGATTTTTGTGAACAATTTTAGTTGCAGTTTGAAAACGCTCCCATATTTCTTCTCTATGATCTCGACCTACAGGTCCTACTTCTTTCCAAGCATCGTGAAGTTCTTGTAAAACAGTAAATGCTTTGTCTACATTTTCTTCTTTAGAAATGGCTTCAGCTTTTTCACAAAGCACTGTTTTTTGTTCCAGATTTCTTTTGAATTCAATATCTCTTAAGTCGTTATTGATTCTAAGGTAGTCAAAGAAGTTTTCTACGTGATGGTGATAGGTTTGCCAGAGGTTGTTAAGATCTGATTTTGGAACTTGTCCTGCTGCTTTCCAACGCCCCTGAATGTCTTTAAAATGCTCGAAGGTTTCTTTCATTTTCTCTTCGGCATTTAACAAGCCTTTTAGCTCTTCAATTAAACCAAGTTTAATTTGGAGATTTTGCTTCATCTCTTTTTCTTGATTTTTATAGAAAGCATCTCTACGTGTCTTGTATGTTTTTAAAACAGATTTAAAATCGTTTGTATGAGGGTAGTTATATTCAAATTCTATTTGATTTTCTTCTTCTGTGTTTTCTTCTGTTTGTTCTTGTTCAGATTTAAACTTATCTAGGGCTATTTTGTAAGCTTCATTACTTCTGTCGTAAAAAATCTTTTTAGCCTCATCTATTTGTGCTTTTATTGTTTGAATAGGAGCCGTATCTACAATTGCTTTTACAGCTGCTATTAAGTCTTCCGTATCAAGTTTCGAAAAGTCTTCTAATTCAATAGTTTTAGAAGTTTGAGTTGTTTCTTCTGAAGTGCTCAGTTCTAAATTTTCTTTTTCTGTAACTTGATTCGTTACATCTAATTCTTCCATAGTAAGTGTTAATGAATCTATTTTTAATGCGCAAATATATGAATTTAAGACCTTATAATAATTTTGAGTAATAGTAATCCATAATTTGGTAATAGGTTTTTAATAATATTTTAATAAAGATTTTATAATGAGATAAGTTGAAATAGCTGAAATTGATTTTTCTAATTGTACTCGATTATGATTGCTTTTTGTAATTTGCAGCATTAAATTGTGTTTTATGTCTGTGATTGACGAGTTAAGAAGAGAGGGTGATCTTTCCCAAGCTTATGATTTGGCAAAAGAGCGATTGAGTATTAAATCGAATAAAGATCTTATTAAACGTGATTTAGCAAGAGTTTTAACAGATTTGCTTCAAAAGAATTGTTATTCAGTTCAGGCCGACCAATTTTTTGATTATCTCAATGAGTTTTACGCTTTAGAAATTCCTAAGACAGATTCGGTTATTCACGAAAATATTATGTGGCAAGTGGGTAAATTTATTAAAGAATTAACTCGATCGGAAGCCCCATCAGAAGTATTTGACCGTCTCTATGATATCATTTCGGATATTGAATTACCTAGAGGTTCTAGTCTTTTTACTTTTATTACCAGTTCTGTATTAGAATCAAAAGATTTAAACGATTCGTACATTAATGTTTTATTAAAATGTCGTGTCCGTCATTTACCAGCAAATCATTTTGAGGCTATAAATGAGGATGGAGAAAAGAAACCTTCTTTAGGTGAGTTGCTTCTACTTAATATTGCCAAAAATGTAACCCATCGTGATAAGCCTATTGAGTCAGATGTCCATATTCTATTGGAAGAATTAGAATATGTAGAAGAAAATTATTCAAATATTCCATATGTTAATTATTACAAAGCCAAAGCATACAATTGTATTGGTGATAAATTAAAGGCTGAAGAAGCGATATTAATATACTTAAAAAAGAGAAGTAAAGAATATTTGGCATGGGAATTACTTTCGGATATATCAGACGATAAGGAACGTAAAGTGCAAGCTTTATGTAAAAGCGTTATTTGTCACACCCGCCCCGGACAGTTATTACGTTCTAAAACTAAACTATTCTATTTGTTGGTTAAGGAAAAAAAGTTTGATGTTGCTAAATCACTATACAAAAATATCACTAAAACAAAGCAAGACTTAGGTAAGAATAGATCTGATGATTGGCGATCATTATCTAATGATTCGTGGTTTAAATCAGTAAAGAAAGAAGTAGATTATTTAAGTTATTGTTATAATAGATCAAATGATATTGTCGCTTATGTTTTTAAAGACTGGAAGTCGCATACTGGCATTATTTACGGTTTAAATTTAGTGAAAGATTTGGCCGAATTTGTTGTTGCTGATGATGTTCATGGTGCTTTTAAATACTTTGGAGATAAAAGATTTAAAGTAGGAGATTTTGTGAGTCTAAAACTTCAAAGAGTCGCAAACCACGAAGGCGTAAAGTATAAAGCACTATATGTGGAAAAATCTGAAAAGCGTCCAAAGCGAAATATATACAAGGTTGTAGAGGATGAAATCTCAAAGAATAATGAGCGTTATTTTGTAGGCACTGTCCCAATAAACTTTAGTTTCGCAGAATCTAAAGGTTATAAGTTAGGGGATATAGTAAGAGTAAAGGCTGTAAAGTTACCCTCTTCAAGAGTTAAAGAGGAAAATAAATGGAAAGTTTTGTCCTTATATAATAAAGGCTGATTTATATTTCAACGAAGTTCGGATATTAGTTTAATTATTTTTATTAATTAAAATATGCTAATTACTTTGTTGATGAGCATATTTTGTTAATTTTAGCTATAATTTAATTGAAACAATGATATAATTTCTTTCAGATTGATTAGACTTTAATTTAATAATGAATTTTATTTATGAATGAGATAAAAATTTTAATTGCAGATGATCACCCCATTTTTTTATTAGGATTGGTATCTATTATAGAATCTAGCCCTGGAATGCGAGTTGAATATGTTGCATCAAATGGACAACAAGCACTGGAAATGGTCTCCATAAATAAGCCCGATGTTTCAATTATAGATATATCTATGCCTGGAATAGATGGCATAAAAGTGGCTAAGAAAATCAAAGATTTAAATTTAAATACCAAGGTGATTATCCTAACTATGCATAAAAATGAAGCCATTTTTAATTTAGCGATGGATTGTGGTGTTTTGGGTTACGTTATTAAAGATAATGCTTCTACTGATATCGTAAATTGTATCAAAAAAGTTCAGGCTGGAGAAATATTTATTTCACCACATATTATCGGTTTTTATAATAACCGTCTTGAGGGAAGTGGCTATAGTATTCTTAAATCTATTTACTCATTGACTGATACTGAAAAAAAAATATTGAAATTTATTGCTGATAATATCAGTACAAATGAAATTGCTGAAAAATTATTTTTAAGTAGTAAAACAATTCAGAATCATCGTTTCAGTATCTGTAAAAAAATGGAATTAGAAGGTGTCAACTCTCTTTTAAGCTTTGCCCTTCAAAATAAACATGTCATTGATTTAATTATTTCTCAACAACTACATTAAATAGTTTCATTTTAGAGTTATAGCTGTACTTATAAGAGTTTAAGTATTTATCCAACACAAATATGTTGTTATTATAGTTATCTACTCGTTTATTCTGTGTAATTTCGCAGCTTAAATTTTAAGCATGGAATCGATACGTAACATTGCTATTATTGCACACGTTGATCACGGTAAAACAACCCTTGTAGATAAAATTATCCATGAGTGTCAGATTATGGATCCTAGGAAAGATACTGGAGAACTTATTCTTGATAATAATGATTTAGAGAGAGAACGAGGAATTACGATACTCTCAAAGAATGTAGCTGCAAACTATAAAGATGTTAAAATTAATATTTTAGATACTCCTGGTCACGCGGATTTTGGTGGTGAAGTAGAACGTGTTTTAAAAATGGCAGATGGTGTTTTACTCTTAGTAGATGCTTTTGAAGGTGCCATGCCTCAAACTCGTTTTGTATTGGGGAAAGCAATTTCATTAGGACTAAAGCCAATTGTTGTTGTAAATAAGGTTGATAAAGAAAATTGTACACCTGATATTGTTCAGGAGCAAGTATTTGATTTAATGTTTAATTTAGATGCTACTGAAGACCAATTAGACTTTGTAACCATTTATGGTTCATCTAAAGAAGGATGGATGAGCACAGATTGGCAAAAGCGTACAGATAATATCATTCCTTTATTAGATGCTGTTATAGAAACCATCCCTGAAGCACCTTACCAAGAAGGTACACCACAAATGCAAATTACTTCTTTAGACTTCTCTAGTTTTAAAGGTAGAATTGCTATTGGACGTGTTTTTCGAGGTGATCTGGAGAAAGGAAAAGATTATATGCTATGTAAAGATGGCGTCAATAAAAAGGTTCGTATTAAAGAACTTTTTGTCTTTGAAGGTTTGGGTAGAACAGAGGTTGATAAGGTAGTTAGTGGCGACCTTTGTGCAATAATCGGTTTAGATGATTTCGAAATAGGTGACACCTTAGCTGATTTGGAAAATCCGGAAGCTATGCCAAGGATTTCTGTAGACGAGCCTACAATGAGTATGTTGTTTACAATTAACAATTCACCTTTTTTTGGTAAAGAAGGTAAGTACGTTACTTCTCGCCATCTTAGAGATAGACTATTTAAAGAAACTGAAAAAAACCTTGCCTTACGTGTAGAAACAACAGATTCAGAGGATAAATTTAACGTATTTGGACGTGGTATTCTTCATTTGTCAGTTCTCATTGAAACGATGCGTCGTGAAGGTTATGAATTGCAAGTTGGAAAGCCCCAGGTAATTGAAAAGGTTATTGATGGTGTTAATTGTGAACCATATGAGACTCTGGTTATTGATGTGCCGGAAGATTTCTCGGGCAAAGCAATTGAATTAGTGACACAACGTAAAGGTGACCTGCTTGTGATGGAACCTAAAGGTGATTTACAGCATTTGGAATTTGATATTCCTTCAAGAGGTTTGATTGGTTTACGAAATAATATGTTGACGGCTACTTCAGGTCAGGCAATTATGACCCACCGTTTTAGAGAGTTTATGCCTTTTAAAGGTGAGATTACTTCCAAAGTTAAAGGTGCTTTAATCTCTATGGAGCAAGGTCCTGCAACAGGGTTTGCGATTAATAGGTTGCAAGATAGAGGTCGTTTCTTTGTTGCTCCAGCTGAGGTGATATACAAAGGTCAGGTTGTGGGTGAGCATTCTAGAGATAATGATTTGGAAGTAAATCTTGTAAAGGGGAAGCAATTAACAAATATGAGAAAATCAGGGTCTGATGATGCCATGAAAATCGCTCCAAAAGTTCTTTTCTCACTTGAGGAGTCTATGGAATATATTAGTGAAGATGAGTACCTGGAAGTGACTCCTGAAAGTTTAAGGATGAGAAAGATTAATTCTTAATTGATCTTCAATGATAAATAAAACGACCACTTTTGTGGTCTTTTTTTGTTTAGATGTTTATTTTAGACGACTATGAAAGTAGCTATTGTTGGTGGAGGAGCTGCAGGTTTTTTTGCTGCATTTTCCGTAAAAGAACATCATCCTGAATCTCAGGTGACCATTTTTGAAAAGTCTGATAAGCTTTTGTCAAAGGTTAAGATTTCGGGTGGCGGACGATGTAATGTTACCCATGCTTGTTTTCAGGTGAGTCAACTTTCAAAATTTTATCCAAGAGGATCGAAGCAGTTAAAAAAGGCATTTTCCATATTTCAGCCAAAGGATACTATTGCATGGTTTGCAGCTAGAGGTATAGACCTTAAAACAGAATCTGATGGGAGGATGTTTCCTGTTACAGATGATTCGCAAACGATTATCGATTGTTTTTTGCATGAGGCTCATGTAAAAAAAATCCAAATTATTAAACAAGCTCGAGTTAATGAATTGCATCCTGAAAAAAGTGGATTTACACTTGTATTTAATGAATCAAAAAAACATTTTGATAAAGTTATTATTTCAAGTGGTGGTAGTCCAAAAGCCCGAGGGTTTGAATGGTTACAAAATATTGGCCATTCCATTATTAGTCCAATTCCATCTTTATTTACGTTTAATATGCCTGAAGAGCCTGTAAAGGAACTTATGGGCTTGGTGGTTGAAAATGCAACTGCCCGAATTCAGGGTACAAAACTACAATACACTGGTCCTATTTTAATTACCCACTGGGGGATGAGTGGGCCTGCGATATTAAAGTTATCGGCTTGGGGTGCCCGCTTGCTTTATGATCATAATTACAAGTTTAATGTTCAGATGAACTGGTTGTCGGTTAAAAGTGAAAATGAAGTTCATGATATGATTAATGCTCAAATGGATCGTATTCGCAAGAAAAAAATAGCGAATGCCAATCCTTTTGGATTACCTAATAGAATGTGGTTATTCTTGTTAGAGAAGGTCCAAATTAATTCGGATTCTCCCTGGATGGAATTATCAAAGAAAAATAGAAATAAGTTGGTCAATGTTTTGCTCAACGACGTGTATGCTGTTTCCGGCAAAACCACTTTTAAAGAAGAATTTGTTACCTGCGGTGGTGTAAGCCTTTCTGATGTTGATATAAAAACCATGCAAAGTATTGTTTGTAAAGACTTGTATTTTGCAGGTGAGGTTTTGGATATAGACGGTATTACTGGCGGATTTAATTTTCAAGCTGCTTGGACTACTGGATACATAGCAGGAAAGCTGATTAATTGATGTTTTTTAAAAATTAGCAATTGCTATCCAACCTTTTGAAGGTTTAGGTGTCGAAAATTAAAATACTCTTATCTTTGTAGAAAGATAAATGGTTTAAGGGTATGCCAAAAAAAAACAATCAAGACAATGGCAATTTTGAAATGATTGCCAAGACCTATCATGGTTTAGAGGATGTGCTTGCAAAAGAATTACTCCAACTTGGAGCACAAGACATCAAAACACTCCGCAGAGCTGTAAAATTTAAAGGCGATTTGGGCTTTATGTATAAGGCCAATCTATCTTTGCGAACAGCGGTAAGGATTATCAAACCTATTAAAAATTTTAAGGTTCGTAATGAAGATCAACTTTATCGTGAACTTCGAAATATTGATTGGGAACAATACATGAGTATTGATAATAAGTTTGCTGTAGATTCCTTTGTGAATTCACCTCATTTCAATCATTCACTGTATGTTGCATTAAAAACAAAAGATGCTATTGTGGATCAGTTTAGGGATAAATGTGGCATGCGTCCAGATGTCGATCTTGATCATCCGAATTTAAGAATAAACGTACATATCACAGATGAGACTTGTACTTTATCGATAGATAGTTCTGGGAAGTCATTACACAAAAGAGGTTATCGATTGGAAACTAATGAAGCACCTATTTCTGAGGCATTGGCTGCAGGATTAATATTGCTAAGCGGATGGGACAAGAAATCTCATTTTGTAGACGGCATGTGTGGTTCTGGTACTTTTCTAGTGGAAGCTGCTATGATTGGTGCTAATATCCCTGCAAATATCAATCGGGAACATTTTGCATTTCAGGATTGGCCTGATTATGATGAAGAACTTTGGCATTTAATTCGGAGTAGCCAACTTAAGAGGTCTCAGGATTGCTACGGCAAAATTATTGGTTATGATCTTGATCCTGAAGTTGTAGCTTCAGCCAAGTTAAATATTGCAAATTCAGGTCTCGAAGATTATATAGAAATCCACTGCGAGAATTTCTTTGAAACAGAAAAACCTGAAGGTCCTACCCATTTGGTTTTTAATCCGCCATATGGGGTTCGTATTCAGGGTAATATTCCTGAAATGTACAAAAGTATTGGAGATACTCTAAAGAAGAATTATTCTGGAGCCGAGGCATGGTTTCTAACTTCGCATATGGACGGTCTTAAGCATGTGGGACTGCGAGCTTCCAGAAAGATTGAGATCTATCAAGCTAAATTAGAATGTAGATTTGTGAAATATGAAATGTATCAGGGCTCTAAAAAAATGAAATACAAACAAGTTTGATCTTTGGTGAACCAACATATGTAGATGTCATTCTTCCTTTGCCATTAAAGCTAAAGTTTACTTACCAGATAGGTGAAGAACATTTAGCGAAAGCAATTCAGGGATGTAGAGTTGCTGTGCCCTTTGGTCGTTCAAAGGTTTATGCGGGTATCATAGATTCAATTCATCATACTAAGCCTGATTACGAGCTTAAGTTTGTTATTGAAGTGTTGGATGAATCGCCTATTGTTTCACGTAAACATATCGATCTGTGGCAGTGGATTGCTGATTATTATATGTGCTCTTTGGGGGAGGTAATGAATGCTGCTTTGCCATCTTCGTTTAAGCTGGCTAATGAAACATATATTGTCATCCATCCCGAATGGGACGAAGACACTTCTAAGCTTAATGATGCTGAATATCTAATTATTGAGGCGCTTCAACTTCAGAAGCGTTTAAAGATTCAGGAAATCGCACAGATCTTACAACGAAAAACAGTCTTTCCTTTTGTTAAGAAGATGCAAGAATTGAAATTGGTGGAGATCGAAGATGAGGTTTTTGAACGATACAGACCAAAGATTCGAAGGATGATGCGACTTAGTCCGGGCTTAAATTCTGAAACGGCAATGGCTTTGTTAAACACACATCGCCGTTCGCCAAAACAAGAAGAATTTTTGGAGCAATTTTTATTAGAACCTAAAACTGAAGTTCCTTTTCATCAATTTTGTAAGCGTTATGGCTTTAAAACTTCCTACAGTAAAGGCTTGGTTCAGAAAGAAATCATTGAACTTTATGATCTTGAAGTAAATCGTTTAGAACAAGAGGAGCTGCAATGTGCACCACTAGCAGATCTTAACGAAGAACAACAGAATGCACTACAATGTTTAAAGACAACGGATAATAAGGTAAACCTTTTGCATGGTGTAACTTCAAGCGGTAAAACAGAAGTTTACATTCATCTTATTAAGTCGGTTGTCGATTCCGGAAAACAAGTATTATTTTTAGTTCCAGAAATCGCTTTAACCACACAATTAGTATCTCGTTTAAAACATACTTTTGGCGATTTGGTGGGGGTTTATCATTCTCGATTTGGAATGAATGAAAGAGCTGAATTATGGCGAGATGTAAAGAGTAACTTACGTTTTCCGATTATTATAGGTGCACGTTCTTCAGTGTTTTTGCCATTTGATGATCTTGGATTGATCATTGTTGACGAAGAACATGAAAGTTCGTTTAAGCAGCAAGACCCTGCACCGCGATATCAAGCTCGTGATGTGGCCGTTTTTATGGGACATCATTATAACAGTAAGGTTGTTCTTGGAACAGCTACGCCATCATTAGAAACGGCTTATAATGTAAACAAAGGCAAATATGGTCTTTATTCTTTAAAGCAGCGTTTTGGAGGCTTTAGTTTTCCTAAAATGCATATTGTAGATATTGCACATGCTTATAAGCGTAAAAGGATGAATGGACATTTCTCTGAGGCTTTGTTAATGGCCGTTCAGGATACTTTAGAGCGTGGTGAGCAGGTATTGTTATTTCAAAATAGACGTGGTTTCGCACCTCAACAGGAATGTCAATCTTGTGGTCATGTACCACATTGTAAGCACTGTGATGTAAGTTTAACTTACCATAAGAGTACGCATCGCTTAAGATGTCATTATTGCGGCTATGCCGAAAAAACTTCTACAAATTGTAAGGCTTGTAAGAATCAAGATGTAAAGCTTAAAGGTTTTGGTACTGAAAAAATTGAAGACGAATTACAAGGATTTTTCCCAGAACGGGTAATCCGACGAATGGATCTTGATACCACGCGTAAGAAAGATTCCTATGAAAATATTTTGAATGCGTTTGAAGATCAGGAAATAGATATTCTTGTAGGAACACAAATGATTTCAAAAGGCTTAGATTTTTCTCACGTAGGCTTAGTAGGTGTACTAAGTGCCGATCAATTGTTAAACTTTCCTGATTTTAGAGCTTTCGAGCGCGCTTTTCAGATGCTTTGTCAGGTGTCGGGAAGGGCAGGGCGAAAAAAGTCAGATAGTGAAGTGATCATTCAGAGTTTTCAGCCAAACCATGAGATATTAAAGTTGGTTGAAAGTCATAATTACAAAGACCTGTTAAAAGGACAATTAGTAGAACGTCAGGCATTTAGGTATCCGCCTTATTTTAGGTTAATACACATTTTGGTTCGTCACAGAAACAGACGACTGGCAGAACAGGCTTCATCATTTTTGGCACAGGCGATGCGTACTGTTTTTGAACAACGTGTTTTAGGACCTGAATATCCTGCTTTTGAGCGTTTGAAAGGCTATTACCAAAAACAAATCCTTCTCAAGGTGGAAAGAGATTTGTCTTATTCGGATTCAAAACAAAAGTTAAGTCGTTTTGTAAACGGACTTTTAAGTCATGATAATTTTAAAGGGGTGAAAGTACGTGTGGATGTAGATCCATTTTAATTTACAATTAGGGACTTAATGATTCGTGGTATTATATTAATAGAGCTAAATAAATGATGATATGGAATTAGAAACCATTATAAAGCATAGAAGAAATATTAAGCCTCAATTTTTTACACCTGATGTCATTCCTGATCAGGAAATTAAAGATATTTTAGAATCAGCAAACTGGGCACCCACTCATGGGTTTACTGAACCATGGCGATTTGTTGTTTTTTCTGGTTCTTCTAGACAAGATTTTGCTACTTTTCAATCTGAGACCTATAGGTCAAAAGCGATGCCTGAATCTTTTCAGAAAATTAAATATGATAAGCTCTTAAGTACACCACTTTTGGCTTCACATATTATTGCTGTTGTGACTAAAAATTCGGAGCATTCTAAGATTTCTTTTCTTGAAGAAATTGTTGCTGTATCTTGTTCTGTTCAAAATATATTGTTGTCTGCAGCAGAAAAAAATATCGCAGTTCACTGGACAACTGGTGGTGTAACTTATTCTGATGAAATGAAAATCTATTTAGGGTTTGAAAAAAAAGACACTATTTTGGGTTTCTTATATTTAGGGAGATCAAATGATAAAATAAATCAAAAAGGAAATCGACGTTCTAGTATTGAACAAAAAATTATTTGGAAATAAATGAAGATATTAATTACTGGAGCCACTGGGTTTGCTGGTGGCTATTTATTACGATACTTATCTGATAACTATGGAATTGAAAATGTTCATGGTACAGGAAGGTCTCATTCTAAAGCTGCTAAGTTGTCTGATGAAGGTTTTACTATAAAAGTTGGAGATTTGGTAGACCCCGAATTTGTAAATTCACAGTTAACATCTTATGATCTTGTTGTTCATTGCGCTGCTAAATCATCTGTATGGGGATCTTATGATTCTTTTTATAAAGCTAATGTTGTTGCTACTAAAAACCTTTTAGAAGTTATTAATAGCGAGCAGCAGCTCATTTATATTTCAACTGCAAACATATATTTTAATTTTCAAAATAGAAGATCTGTTTGCGAAGGTGATATTTTACCTGATTCTTTTAATAATCATTATGCAGCAACAAAATATAAGGCAGAACAACTTGTATTAGCGCATCAAAAAGAAGCTTTTGTGACTGTGTTGAGGCCAAGAGCAATCCTTGGAGTGGGAGATACTGTTGTTTTTCCCAGACTATTAAGAGCACATAAAGAGGGGAGGCTACGTATGATTGGTAATGGAGAGAATGAGATCGATTTCACTTCAATAAAAAATCTTTGTTATGCTGTAGAATTATGTATTGAGAAAAAAGAAATTGCCAATCGACAAATTTACAACGTCACTAATGGAGATATAATTAATTTGTGGGATGAAATAAAATCGGTCTTGTCTGCAGTTGGATTAAGTACTGAGCTCAAATTAGTACCCTATTTTTTAGCCTATTTGATTGCCAAATTTCATGAGCTTAAGACCAGTGAGAATAGTCATGAACCAGCAATGACATGTTATGGTGTAGGTGTTTTAAATTATTCTATTTCTCTTAACATAGACAAAATATCAAATGAACTTGGTTATAAACCTGTAGAAAGTTCAAAGCAAACATTAGAGGATTTTGTCTCTTGGTATAAAACCGATTATAAACCAAATATAGAGGAGTTATAAACAGGCTTCCCAAATTGGATTCTTAGGAGGCGGTGCACAGATTTTTATCATTTCTTTTTTGACAGGATGAACAAAGTTAATTTCTCTTGCGTGTAAGCAAATAGATGAGTCTTTATTTGATCGTTTTGCACCATATTTTAAGTCGCCTTTAATTATTGAATTTATTGTAGATAATTGAACTCGAATTTGATGATGTCTTCCTGAAATGGGATTAATTTCGAGTAAAGTATAACGATCCAAGTGTTTTAGGGTTTTGTAGTTTAATACAGCTTTTAAAGCACCATTATATGGTTTTAAATAGGCGTACGATTTGTTTTTTTGTTGATTTTTAGTGAGATAATGTTCTAAGGTACCGTGCGCCTTATCTGGTGCTTTTTCTACTATAGCCCAATAGGTTTTTTGAATGGATTTATTTCTAAATAACTCATTCATTCTCGAAAGAGCTTTGCTCGTTTTTGCAAAGAGTACCAAGCCACTAACAGGTCGGTCTAGACGATGGATGACACCACAAAAAACATTGCCTGGCTTATTGTATTTTTCACGCAAGTAATCTTTAACAAATTCACTCAAAGGTTTGTCTCCTGTTTTGTCTCCCTGAATCAGATCACCTGATTTTTTGTTTACCGCAATGATGTGATTGTCTTCGTAAAGAACTTCAATCATTAATATTGTTCTTTTTCGTTTGGAAAATCAGCCGTTTTAACATCTTTCACATAAGATTTAATGGCATCTGTGATTTGTTCATATAAAGAAAGGTATCTTCTTAAAAAACGTGGGTTAAATTCGTGAGTCATGCCCAATAAATCATGCGTAACCAGTACCTGACCATCAACTTGGCCACCTGCACCTATTCCTATAACAGGAATTTTGAGGTTTTTTGAGACTTTTTCTCCAAGATCAGCGGGAACTTTTTCTAATACTATGGCAAAGCACCCTGTTTTTTCGAGAAGTTTTGCATCTTCAATAAGTTTATTGGCTTCAGCTTCTTCATTTGCTCTAACAGTGTAGGTTCCAAATTTGTATATGGATTGTGGTGTTAGACCTAAATGTCCCATTACTGGAATTCCAGCTGTTAAAATTCGTTCAATAGACTCAATAATTTCTGCGCCTCCTTCAAGTTTTACTGAATGAGCTCCAGATTCTTTCATCACTCTAATTGCAGAATTTAAAGCTTCTATAGAGTTTCCTTGATAGGTCCCAAAAGGCAGATCTACAACGACCAATGCCCTTTCTATTGCCCTTATTACAGACGAAGCGTGGTAGATCATTTGGTCTAAAGTAATTGGTAATGTTGTCTCGTGTCCTGCCATAACATTTGAGGCAGAATCGCCAACGAGTATGATGTCAATTCCAGCAGCATCAACCATTTTAGCCATGGTAAAATCATAGGCAGTGAGCATACTGATCTTTTCACCATCTCGCTTCATTTCCTGAAGCACATTGGTTGTAATTCTTTTGAAATTTTTCTTTTGTACAGACATGTTATTCTGTTTGTGTTTTAGGGGTTTCAATCAACAATGAATCAGTTCTTATTAAACTGTCTTGCAGAAAGGGTTCGTTTTGATTAAGTAGACTATCTACTTGGCAAAACCTCACTAATATAGAGTCAATAAATTGTTGTTCTTCTATTTTTTTATCAATGACTTTTTGAAATAATTCGACTTCTAAATTTTCGAAATTCATTTTTACACTTTTAA
>NTKG01000042.1 GCA_002457305.1 Bacteroidetes bacterium MED-G21
CTTCTTCTCCTTCTTCTTCATCACCGCAAAGAATCTCTAATGCCTGACAAGCGCCTTCATCTCCATTCATGCAGTACAAGTATAATTCAAAAGCTTCAGGACTACTATTGATACAATCAAATTCTAGTTCTTCTTCATCCCATGGATTATTTACATCTGTAGAATCAAAATCCCAGAAATCATCTTCTTCTTCATCCCATGGATTGTTTACATCTGTAGAATCAAAATCCCAGAAATCATCTTCTTCTTCATCCCATGGATTGTTTACATCTGTAGAATCGTCACCCCAAGACCAGTCATCAACATCTGAGCAATCAATCATTTCAAAGAACAACTCTGGAGGTAAATTCGGAAACTGGGAAACATCAACTGCAATAGAATCCCCTTCACACTCAATATAAATGGTATTTACATCTTCACCAGATTGAGAAAAAGCAAACTGGCAGAAAGTAATTAAGACTAAAAACATTAAATTTTTCATCACTTTAATTTTTTTCAATTTTATTTAATCGCTAAAATAACCAAAATACAGTAGAAATAGAAGATAAAGGAAAAATTAACAATTAATATATGGGATCTAAATTAAACCTAAGAATGTAATAATTGTTTTAAAATTTGTTCTCCACTGCGAATCGATTTCACCGCCCAATCAATTTTTTTATCTAATACTTCTTCATCTGAAAGACGCCAATTCACTTTCGATTTTTTCAATCTTGTAACTACATCGTGTAATACTAAGGCAGCAGAAACTGAAATATTATAGCTTTCTGTAAAGCCATACATAGGTATTCTCAAAAAAACATCTGCCTGATCCATTACAATATCCGACAAACCATCTCTTTCTGTTCCAAAAAAGAAAGCCGACTTTTTAGTAACATCAAACTCAGGAAGAAGAACATCACTTGTGTGCGGTGTGGTGGCAACAATTTGAAACCCCTGAGATTTAATAGTATCTATACAATCTTGCGAATTATTTTCTTTCTTAAAATAGCTGTGCATATCCACCCACTTTTCTGCTCCCATAGCAACATCTTTAGACAATTCGTATGCATTATTATTTGCAATAACATGTATATCCTGGATTCCAAAACAATCGCAATTTCGCATCACAGCACTAGCATTATGAGATTGAAATACATTTTCTACCGCTACTGTAAAATGACGTGTTCTATTTGATAAAACAGCTTCAAAAGTTTCTATTCTATCCGCGCTTAAAAACTTGTTCAATTCGCACAAAAGTTCTTTTTTGTCCATTCATCTAATTTAAGAATAATCTTAACAAAACACCTTTATAATAATCTATGAGGTTATAGTTTACACATTGTCATGAAATAAATTAAAAAAAGTCGCAACTAAATTTATCTGATCATTTCATATATTTGACATGAAGAACAAAATTTAACACAATGGGAAGAGCATTTGAGCTTAGAAAAGGTAGGAAGATGAAACGTTGGGCAGCCATGTCTAAAACGTTTACTCGAATTGGTAAGGATATCGTAATGGCGATAAAGGAAGGAGGAGCAGATCCTGAAACAAATTCAAAATTGAGAGCTGTTATTCAGAATGCGAAAACAGCCAACATGCCTAAAGACAATATTGAACGTGCCATAAAAAAAGCTTCAGACAAAGACACTTCTAATTACAAAGAAGCACTTTTTGAAGGCTACGCAAACCATGGTATTGCAATTTTGATTGAAACTGCAACTGACAACAACAATCGAACTGTTGCTAACATTAGAAGTTATTTTAATAAATGTGATGGTTCCTTAGGAACATCAGGTTCCGTGGAATTTATGTTTGAGCACAAATGTAATTTCATGATTACCAACACTGGGCAAGACATAGAGGAATTAGAATTTGAACTCATCGATGCAGGTGCTGAAGAAGTATTTGAAGATGAAGGTGGAATTATGATCTATGGCGACTTCCCTAGTTTTGGAAACATTCAAAAAGCCCTTGAAGAAAATGAATTTGAAATCTTAAGTTCTGGTTTCGATCGAATACCAACAACAGTAAAAAAACTTACTGAAGAGCAAGAAGCAGATGTAAATAAACTGCTGGAAAAAATTGAAGAAGATGATGATGTACAAAATGTATATCACAATATGCAGGAATAATATATCAGATCGACTTAAACATAACTAGCCCCTCTACAGGGGCTTTTTTTTTTAATATAAATTGTTAAACAAAGTTAATTTAGGAAACATTTTTACACAATAATTGTTTCCTAAGTTTTCATAGGCTAATTTTGTACTATTATGGATCAATTCAATCGAATTATAGAAAGTGCATTAAACCTATTTATGCGCGAAGGGGTAAAGACAGTAAACATGGATGACATTTCCTCATTTATGGGCATTTCAAAAAAAACACTTTACCAGTATATAAATAATAAAGCTGATCTCGTAGAAAAAGCATTTCGATTACATCAATATCGAATTTTAGGGATGATAAGCAACATTCAAGAAAAAAATGAAAATGCAATTGATGAGCTTTTTGAAATTGATGAGAAAGTATGTTTGATGTTAAAAAATAGACCTCCAAGACTTATAAATAATTTAAAAAAGTACTATCCAAACGTATGGGAAATTCTGGATGAAATCAAAAAGAAACATCTTTTTACTTGCATAACTCAAAACATGGATCGCGGTAAAGAACAAGGGTTATATCGTAATGAAGCTAACAGTAATATTATCGCCAAGCTTATGATGAATACTGTAGATGCGCTAGTTGACGATGCAACTTTTCCTCTTACACAATACGATTTTAAATCTCTACTAGAAGAAAATCGAGTGTACCACATAAGGGGAATTGCTACAGATAAAGGGATCAAATATTTAGAACAAAAATTAAAAAATGACTAAAGGAATCATCTCCATTGCATTTTGCTTGATAACTAGTTATTTCACTCAAGCTCAAAACGCCTTTTCAATTAAACAGGCACAAGAACATGCACTAAATAACAATTACGACATTAAAAATGCTCAACTTGATGTTGAACACGCTTCAAAAAAAATGCAAGAGACCTTATCAGTAGGCTTACCCCAAATCAATGCTGATATAGAATGGCAAAACTTCATTGAGGTTCCAACAACACTTGTTCCAGCATCACAATTTAACCCAGAAGCACCTGATAATATTTATACAGAAATGCAATTTGGAATACCACACTCTACAAATGCTTCTATTACTGCCAGCCAACTCATATTTAACGGAAGTTATCTTGTAGGGTTAAAAGCAGCAAAATATTTTATGAAATTTGCTAAAACAAGAAAAAATCTCACAGAGAGTCAGATTAAAGATAGCGTAGCAACTGCCTATTTTAACGTACTTATTGCAAAAGAAAATAGCGACTTTATTGAAAGTATTGTGCGCATTCACAAAGATATTGTTGAAGAAATTCAAGAAAAATATTTAAATGGTTTTGTAGAAGATTTAGAAGTCGACAGAATGTTTTTGATTCTCTCCCAAATGGAAATGCAATATGCCAACACCCAAAGACAAACAGAAATTGCTGAAGCTTATTTAAAATTAATTATTGGAAGCCCATTAGAAGATGAAATAATACTTAGCGATAGTTTAGAACAGCTATTAAATGCTAGCGTGAATTTTAAATTAGAAGAAGCCCAAATAGAAAATCGATTGGAATATAAAATGGCCGATATGAAGATTCGATTAAAAGAACTAGACATGCGACGATACCAATCAGATCATCTTCCTACTGTATCTGCGTTCGCCTCAATTGGAAGAAATGCTATGGGAGTAGATTTTAATGCTTTTGAAGAAAATGTGAATTGGTATCCAAGTCAACTAGTAGGGGTAAAAATTTCATTACCCATATTTGATGGTTTAGGGGGCATGGCAAAAACGCAACAAGCCCGTTTAATTTATGAACAAGCTAAAAATGACAAAAATCAAATAACAGCTAATTTGAAACTTGCATTTCTAGCATCACAAAGCAATTACTTGAATGCAATTAGTAATTATAATCACGAACAAAACAATGTCATTTTATCGAAAAAGATATACGATAAAACTTTGGAAAAATATCGTGAAGGACTGGTTAGCAGTATTGAATTATCGGAAGCCGGGAGTGATTACTTAGAAACAAGCACAAACCTTTCTCAAAGCATATATAACTTACTCATTAATAATTTGAATTACCAACGTTGTTTAGGAAAATAAAGACATGAAAAAACTAATCAAACTATTTTGTATCGCTTCTATTTTAGTTGTTTCCTGCGGAGAAACAGAATTAAATCTGGAAGAGAAAAAAACACAATTAAAAGAATTAAAATCTCAGTTGACAGATATTAAAAGTCAAATTAAAGAATTACAAAATGAACTTAATGGGCAGTTAGTTGATACTAAGCAAAAAAAAGTTCCTGTCAGGATTAAAGAACTTGAAGAAGAACTATTTTACCATTTCATTGAACAAACTGGAAAAATAAATTCGAATGAAAACGTTGTAGTAAGCGCAGAAATGGCCGGGCTCATAACCCATTTAGATGTGAAAGAAGGACAATGGGTTAATAAAGGTAGCTCGATTATTAAATTGGATTCTGAAATCATGAAAAGTAATGTTGAAGAGCTCATTACTGCGCTAGAATTTGCAGAAACAACCTTTGAAAGACAAAAAGTATTATGGGACAAAAAAATTGGCTCTGAAATTCAATATTTACAGATTAAAAATCAATACGAATCTCTACAGAAAAAACTTGAGACAGCAGAAAATCAACTTAAAAAATTAACTATTAAAGCTCCTATTAATGGCGTGATTGAAGAAATTTTCTTGAATCAAGGCGAATTTGCAAATCCTGGCAGACCTGCTTTTAGAATGGTAAATCCTAAAAATGTCTATGTAGAAGCAGAGGTTGCAGAACGCTATGCAAACATACTTAAAGTAAATACGCCCGTTAAAGTGAATTTCAAAACACTAGGTATAGATAAAGAAGCACCTTTAAGTTTTGTGGGACAGGTTATCAATCCTGAAAATGGCACATTTAAAATTAAAATTAATCTAGAAAACCCTAATGGATTCCTAAAACCAAATGGAATGGCCTCTTTAGAGATACAAGATTATATTAATGAAAATGCACTGGTAGTTCCTTCGCAAATTGTAAAAAAAGATATGCAAGGTGATTACCTCTTCGTAAATAAAAATGGACAAGCCGAAAAAACATATATCGAAGTTGGACTATCTCAAGGTAACAAAAGCATGATTAAATCAGGACTAAAAATTGGAGATGAGGTCATTATAGAAGGTTACAGTGAAATTATTGGAGGAAGTTTATTAGATATCAAAAACTAAGCTATGGATAACAAGTCAAGAAATTTTGGACTTACAAGCCTTTCACTAAAGAACAAAACGTCGGTATTTATTCTTACTATTTTATTGACCTTATTTGGATTATTCTCCTACAAGAATATGCCAAAATCTTTATTCCCTGATATTGTAATGCCTACCATCATGGTGCAAACAATGTATCCTGGAAATTCGCCTGCAGATATTGAAAATTTAATTACCAGACCGATAGAAAAACAAATTAAATCGGTAAAAGGAATTAAAAACTTAAGTTCAAACTCGGTTCAAGATAACTCTAGTATTATCGTAGAATTTAACACCGACGTAGAAGTTAAATCTGCTTTACAAGATGTTAAAGACGCTGTAGACAAGGCAAAAAGCGATCTACCCAATGACCTAGATATTGATCCAATGGTAATGGATATAGACTTCTCAGAATTCCCTATCCTCAACATTAATCTATCGGGAGATTACAGCTTAGATGACCTTAAAATATACGCAGAAGAACTTCAGGATCGGATTGAATCACTGTCACAAATATCAAAAGTTGAAATTACAGGATTACTTGATAAGGAAATTACCATCAAAACAGATCTCCATCAGATGGAGAATAACAAAATTAGCTTCAGAGATATAGAAGACGCAATTGGTTTTGAAAACGTTTCCATTGCCAGTGGAGATATCCTTTTAGGTGAATCACGTCGATCTGTTCGTACAGATGCAGAATTTAAATCTGCAAAAGAAATCGAAAATATTATTGTTAAGAGGGAAAATGGTAACATTGTATACTTAAAGGATATTGCTGAAGTTTCAAACGGCTATGAAGAGCGAGAAAGTTATGCCAGATTGGATAACAAAACTGTAGTCTCTTTAAATGTAATTAAAAAAAGTGGTGAAAACTTATTAGTAGCAACCGATGAAATCATGAAGATTCTAGATGAGGCAAAAACATCTCAAATCTTACCAAAAGGTTTAAATATATCAATTACAAACGACCAATCAGAACAAACAAAAATGCAGTTAGACAATCTTGAAAACAGCATTGTTTTTGGTGTCATTTTAGTTGTACTGGTTTTACTTTTCTTCTTAGGTCTAAGAAATTCTCTTTTTGTTGGCCTGGCCATTCCTTTATCAATGTTTATAAGTTTTGTAGTACTAGGTGGTATGGGGACAACCATGAACATGATCGTTCTTTTTGCATTAATATTGGCATTGGGTATGTTGGTAGATAATGCTATTGTAGTTATAGAAAATATTCACCGTCTATACAACGAAGAAGGTTTAAGCCGATTTGAAGCTGCAAAAAAAGGAGTAAGTGAAATTGCTGTTGCTATTATTTCTTCTACTGCTACGACATTGGCAGCTTTCTTCCCATTGTTATTTTGGGATGATATAATGGGCGAATTTATGAGTTATATTCCTACCACACTAATTATTGTTTTAGGATCATCACTATTTGTTGCATTGGTAATCAATCCAGTTTTTGCATCTACTTTTATGAAAAAAGATGAACGTAAAAAACCTAATATAAATAAGCAATCAAAAATTGCAATCACCCTAACCATCTTGTCAATATTATTCTATTTAGTAGGTAAAACTTTTATGGGATCTCTTCTTCTGGTATTTGGAATTTTGATCTTTTTAAATAGTATACTTCTGACGCCAATTTCTTATTGGTTCCAAGACAGTCTTTTAGCTAAACTTGAAATACAATATGCCAAAACTTTAAATTGGGCACTTCAGGGAATAAAACCCTATTTATTACTTGTAAGCACTGTACTACTACTCTTTTTCTCTTTAGGATTTTTCGCCTTTAAAGCGCCCAAAGTAGAATTCTTCCCTGTAAATCAGCCTAAGTATATTAATATTTTTGTTAAGCTTCCATTAGGGTCTGATGTAGGTGTTACAGACTCCATAGCGAAGATCGTAGAAGAACAAATATTTGAAACACTTAAACCATACAAACACGCTGTGTCTTCGGTTATGACTAATGTTGGTGCCGGTACTACCGACCCTAATGAAATAGGTGGGAATAATGGCATCACACCAAATAAAGCTCGAATTACAATTAACTTCAAAGAATATGAATTTAGAGAAGGTGTAAAAACTGGAGAATTAATGAAAGAAATTTCAGCGGCACTTATTGGAATGCCAGGTGTTGAGATTAGTGTAGATAAAAACCGTGAAGGACCGCCATTAGGGAAGCCTATTAACATTGAGATTAGAGGTGAAAATTTCAATCAACTGTTAAGTATTTCAGATGATATTAAAAATGAAATAGAAATAGAAAATATTGCAGGTATCGAAGGATTAAAAATAGACCTAGAACTAAGTAAACCTGAACTCTTAATTCATATAGATAGAGATCAGGCAAGAAGATTAGGTGTTTCAACTTCGCAAATCGCAAGCACAGTTAGAACTGCACTTTTCGGAAAAGAAATTTCAAAATTTAAAGAAGGTGAAGATGAATATCCTATTGTTTTAAGATTAGATAACAAATACCGTTACAGTGTATCTGCACTAATGAACCAACGCATTACCTTTAGAAATCAATCTAATGGTCAAATAAAACAAATCCCTATTTCCTCAGTTGCAAATTATTCATACGACAGCACATACGGTTCAGTTAATAGAAAAGACATGAAGCGTCAAGTCACGATTTACTCGAATGTTTTAGAAGGTTTTAATGAGAATAAGATTATTGAGCAATTAAAAACACTTTTAAAAAACAAAGAACTTCCTCCTGGATATGAACTTCAGTTTACTGGTAAACAGCAAGAACAAGCTGAAACTCAAAATTTCCTATCTAAAGCTTTAATAATTGCTATTGCGCTGATTTCATTAATTCTAGTAAGTCAATTTAACTCTGCTATAAAGCCATTCATCATTATTATTACAGTTCTCTTTAGTACAATTGGCGTGTTTTTCGGATTAGCATTATTTAATATGGATTTTGTTATTATAATGACGGGGATCGGAATTGTATCTCTCGCTGGAATTGTCGTGAATAATGCTATTGTACTTATTGACTATATCGATCTTGTAAAAAGGAGAAGACGAAGAGAATTAAAAATGAATGAAAATGCAATACTTTCTACCGAGATTGCAATGGAATGTATTCAAGAAGGAGGACAAAAACGGTTGAAACCCGTTTTACTTACAGCTATTACTACGGTACTTGGGCTTCTTCCTTTAGCTACAGGAATGAATATTAATTTCTATACCTTACTTACTGAGTTTGATGCACAAATTTTCTTTGGAGGCGACAATGCAATATTTTGGGGACCTATGGCATGGACGGTTATTTTTGGTCTAAGTTTTGCTACTTTTTTGACATTGATATTAGTGCCCGTGATGTACTTAATATCTGATAAAATTAGAAATAAGATTACAACAGTAATTTCATCATAGATTTATAGATTCTATTTTATATTATTAAATCGTTTTAATTACTTTTGTGCTATGCTGCTGACGTAGCTCAGTTGGTAGAGCACATCCTTGGTAGGGATGAGGTCGTCGGTTCAAATCCGATCGTCAGCTCAATTAATAAAAAAAGCGCCTAAAGGCGCTTATTTTATTATTGTTATTAATCATTAAACAAAAACTTATCTCGTATTTTTTTACCGCTCTGATATTCCCTAGTTCTAATATATACTGATCCTTTAATTGGCTGCATACATTCTCTACCAAGAAGATCAGTAAAATATTGATTTAAAACAAAATCATCTTTTTCATCAATACTCAAACCTGGAATATTAATTTCAATAATGATTTCTTCAACTAAAGCCAATTGACCATTTGAAGCTGTTATTGTAACTGTATAGGTACCATTAGATTCATAAGTATGAACAACCTGTTCTGCATTACTATATGAATCATCACCGAAATCCCAAAGCAGTGAATACCCTTCCATACTTACTACTTCTACTTCAAATTCATAAGAAGAAACGCCTAAAAAATCATACTCTACAATCAATAAGAAATAAATACAAGAACCATCGTCTGTATTGGCATTCGAATTAGTATTTGCAGCACTTTCATCCATACACCCGAGAATTACTGGTGTTAAACAAGAACCGTCATCAACTGTAACATCAAAGCTAAACTCTAAATATTCTGGATCCATACAACCTTCAATCCATTCAATACATGAACCATCATCAACATTAGCAAATTGATAAAAGTTAACAGCTGTTTCATCCGTACAACCTTCAACGATTACATTAACACAAGAATCATCACTAATATTGGCTTCAGGATTATACTCAATATAATTAGAGTTCATACAACCTTCAATAAATGGAATACAAGTCACTTCCTGACCATCAGGAAGAGTATCTAAATTAGCAAATTCATCATAATTAAATGCAGTAGAATCCATACAGCCCAAATATTGGCATAATCCACTATCATAATTTGCATGGTTATTATAATTGTAAGCATTAGGATCTGTACAACCAACTTCTGCTGCTTCATTACAAGAGCCATCCTCCTCAACATTAGCATCAGGGTTAAATTCAGCAAAATAATTGTCCATACAACCCTCAACAATTAAAGTCTCACAAGAACCATCATCAACAGTAGCCTCAGGATTAAACTCAATATACATTTGATCTATACATCCACCATTCACTAAAGTTAAACAAGAACCATCATCTGTATTTGCGGGTGGAAAAAATTCTACAAAATTTATATCCATACATCCAAGAATAACAAATTGGGCACAAGAACCATCATCTATTGTAGCATCTTCATTATACTCGACATATAAAGAATCCATACAACCTTCTAAAATCATGATACAAGAACCGTCATTTAAATTAGCCTCAGGATTAAAATTTAATGCCGTTGTAATCATACAACCATAAACAACGTAAGTAACACATGAGCCATCGTCTACATTTGCAATAGAATCATATTCAAGGTAATTAGAATTTGTACAACCTAGATATTCACAAAAACCTGCTTCAGTTGAAAACCAATTATAATTTGCTGCTAATGGATCTTGACAACCCTCTATCTCAAACTGATCACATATACCATCATTATCCACATCACTTAAACAATTACCATCACAATCATAACCTTGTTCCGCAGCAGGAGTATCACAACCACATCCTAAATCATTATTATAACATGACCCATCATCGACGGTAGCAGCTTCATCATAATTACACTGGGTTAAGTCCATACAACCATAAACTTTGAAAGTAAGACATGAACCGTCATCAACATTTGCATAAGGATTGTATTCCAAGTAATCTTCATCCATACAGCCTTCAGAGATGATATTCACACAGTATAATTGTTGATCTCCAGAGTTTGCTAGCTCATCGTATTCCATATAATTGAAATTCATACAGCCCAAAACTTCAGTTGTAGAACATGATTCATCATCTATATTTGCATTTGGATTATATTCTAAGTAATTAGCATCCATACAACCCTCAACAATTAAAGTCTCACAAGAACCATCATTTATATTTGCATCTGGGTTAAACTCCAAATAGGACTGATCTATACAGCCAAATACCTTTAATGTTATACACAAATTCTCGTCACTAACATTTGCTTCAGAATTGAATTCAAAATAATATACATCTGTACAACCTAAAACTTCATTGTATTCACAGGTGCCGTCATCTATATCCACACTTGCATTAAAATTAAAAGCACTTGGATCAGTACAACCGCCATAAACACATGACCCATCATCTTCAGAAGCTAAATAGTTGTAATTTAAAGCACCTTCACTGGTACAACCTGAAACAATAATATTACACGAACCATCATCTAAATTGGCATCTTCATTAAAATTAAGAGCTAACTCATCAGTACAACCAAATATCATTAAATTAATACAATGATCTAGAGTATCTATAGTGGCCATTGGGTTGTATTCATAATACGATTCATCCATACAACCCTGTATTTCTATATTTTCTCCATTAACACAAGTATCTAAAACAAGTGCTAATGGATTATAATTATCATAACCGGGAGTAGTACAACCATATATAATTGGATTACAAGTACCATCATCTGTATTCGCTAACGGATCATGATTATATGCAATACTATTTGTACAACCGT
This sequence comes from Bacteroidetes bacterium MED-G21, assembly GCA_002457305.1. Classification (GTDB taxonomy): domain Bacteria; phylum Bacteroidota; class Bacteroidia; order Flavobacteriales; family UBA7430; genus MED-G21. Next base: position 11,399 of record NTKG01000042.1, read on the forward strand.
ATACCTTACTAGTGAAACAAGACGTAGGATTAGTATCTTGATTATATAAAGGATCATACTCTATATAAGAATCATCCATACAACCTTCATATTCACATATACCATCATCAACATTTGCGAGAGGATTATAATTATCTGCATACGCAAGCATACAACCATATACAATAGGTATACAAGGATCGGAATTATCCAAATTACTTACTTGATTTACATTTGCTAAAGGATCGTAATTAAACATACTTCCGTCCATACATCCATAAACATTGAGCTCACAGCTACCATCATCTGTATTTGCAGCTGGATTATAATTAATAGAATTAAAAGTTGTACAACCTTCAATTACTTCATACAAACAATACAACTCATCATTAGGCACATTTACAAATTCATTATATTCTAAATAATTTGGATCTGAACAACCTTCAATTTCTATTACAATACAGGTACCATCATCAACATTTGCATAAGGGTTATACTCTGTATATAATATATCTGTACAACCCTCAATAATTTCTGTTAAACAAGATCCATCTTCTGTATTTGCAATTGGTTCAGGAGCAGTAATAGAAAAATCTGTACCATCATAAATATAATATTCAATAAAATTAGAATCAGTGCATCCCTCAACAATAAGTGTATCACAAGAACCATCATCAGTATTAGCTTCAGCTAAATATTCACTATAATTATCATCAGTACAACCATACACTTTATCAATACAACTACCATCATCAATGGTAACCTCTTCATTATAATTAAAAGCATTAGGATTAGTACAGCCGCCATAAATACATGAACCATTGTCAATTGTAGCCTCAGGATTATAATTTATTGCTTCACTATTATAACATCCCTCAATAATACAAGAATCATCATTTGTATTTGCCAATATATCATAATTTACTGCTGTAATATTTGTACATCCTAAAATTTGGGTAACACATGATCCGTCGTCAATATTCGCTGTTGGGTCATAATTAACAGCAGAAAAACCATCTCCATCAAAATCATTTATTTCTGATAGACTATTTGGTTCCATTCCATTATCAGTACAGCCCAAAACCTGACATGAGCCATCATCTTGATTCGCCTGTGGGTTGAAATTTTGAGCTACTTCATTTGTGCACCCTAAAATCATAAAAGTCAAACATGAACCATCATCTGATGTTGCCCAAGGATTATATTCTAGGTAATTGAAATCCATACAACCTTCAATTTGACAGGAACCGTCATCCATATTTGCTTCTGGATTATAATTGTCTGCAGTTTCATTCACACACCCTAAAACAATTGGAGTTTGACATGAACCATCATCTACAGTTGCTTGAGCATTATATTCTATATAGCCATCATCTATACATCCAAAAACATCATATGAACAAGAAGCATCATCTATATTTGCAACAGGATTAAAATTAAGTGCTGCTGCATCCATACAACCTTCAATTTGACAGGAACCATCATCTGTAGTTGCTTCAGCATTATAATTAAGTGCAGTTTCTTCAGTGCAACCAAAAACTATTAGAGTCATACAAGTTCCATCATCTTCATTTGCTAAAGGATTATATTCTATATAAGTGTCATCTGTACATCCTTCAATAGTGTCTATACAAGAACCATCATCAACTATAGCATTCTCGTTATAATTTAAAGCATTTTCATCAGTACAACCAGCCTCAATTATTGTTAAACTGGTGATAAATGTCATTGCATTTGTCACATATACACCTGGGTCAAAATCTATAGAGTAAACAGCTTCTACTGGGTAATCAACCCCATTAAAATTAATATACCATTGAAAATCTTCTTGACTAACAAATCCATCTTTTTCTTCTGTAGTAGCATCATCTCCAAAAGCTGGCATCTGAAACTGATCTAAAGAATAATTTGTAAATCCGCCACATTGTAATCCATCACCTTCAATTTCGTAAAATACACCAACCAAAGCACTTTCATCAATCTCAACTCCATCTAATGTCACTGGTTCTTCCAAAGTGAGGAACAATGAGTGGTTAGACCCCGTATTGATAGTTTCCCACAAAAGCGTTTGAGAAAAGGAGACAATTGAAATTAATACAGTTATTAAAAAAATTAACTTTTTCATCTAAAAATTTAGTTCTTAAAGAAAGTTACTAGTATTTTAAAAAATGTAGTATCAAAAATTACACGAAACACTAACCAATTAATTTTTAATCCAATTGAATCTATGTAATTCATGATCTGATTTTATCATTATCAAATAAAGTCCACTTGGTAAATTGTGAACTGATATTTGCATAGTTTGTCTAGAAGAAATCTCTTCTAAAGACTCAACTATAAATAGGTCACCAAGAGTATTTAAAATCTCAACACTTACATTAGATAAGTTCGACTCAAAATCTAGATTTATAAAATCTTTACTTGGATTAGGGTATAAATTAATTGGTGAATTCAATAATTCATTTACACCAATACCATCATCATAATCGCAAGCGTCTCCCACTCCATCATTGTCTGTATCTGTCTGAACTGAATTAACAACATCTATACAGTTATCTTCCTCATTACAAATACCATCATCATCTGTATCATTATCTACTATTATACCTGTTCCATCTATTTCTCCTGAACAGGTTGCACAATCATCTAAATCTGTTGAATAATTGCAAAGTGAATTATCACTATCAGTGGTTGGAGTTGCGTCATAGTTACAGGCTAAAGCATCAGTACAACCAATTATTTCGTCAGAATCACAAACACCATCATCGTCTATATCATTATCTAATATTATACCTGTTCCATCTTG
>NTKG01000043.1 GCA_002457305.1 Bacteroidetes bacterium MED-G21
TTCCATCATCAACATTTGCAAGTTCATTATAATTAGTTGCATTTTCATTTGTACATCCTAAAACAACTTCATAAAAACAAGAACCATCATCTAAATTTGCATTTGGATTGTATTCGACATAATCAGAATCTGTACATCCCTCAACAGCACAAGAAATAGCTTCATAAGAAATACCAGTAATAAATGATAAACCATTGAGACTGTATACATCGGCTGGACCGGTAGAATTTGGTGCAGTAGATGTTATGTCTAAATTATATTGATTTCCACTGTCATCTTCAAACTTCCATATGATTGTCTCTCCTGATGAAAAACCATCCTTTTCAGGAGTAGTAGAATCATCCCCACTTGCAGAAATTTGAACTGGGCCTCCGGTGTAAGAAGCTGATCCTCCACAAACCTCTTGGCCATCAATATCAAAATATAATCCTATAGTACCATTACCCAGATCAGATAATAAGTCACCATCAGTAACAAAAAGTGTCATATTACTCCCTGTATAAGTATAATTGAAATCCAAAGCTGGACATTGGCCATCAGATAATGTATTATCATCTCCACCACAAATAGCTTCATAAGAAATGCCAGTAATAAATGAAATACCATTGAGACTGAATACATCGGCTGGACCAGAAGAATTAGGTGCAGTAGATGATATATCTAAATTATATTGATTTCCATTATCATCTTCAAACTTCCATATAATAGTCTCTCCTGACGAAAAACCGTCTTTCTCAGCTGATGTAGCATCATCTCCATTTGCAGAAATTTGAATCGGGCTTCCAGTAAAAGAGGCTGATCCTCCACAAATCTCTGCGCCACTATCATCCAAGAAATACACTCCAACTGTTCCATTACCTATATCGGATAGTAAATCAGCACTTGTAACAAAAAGTGTCATATTACTCCCTGTATTTTGATAAGTAAAATCTAAAGGTGGACATTGGGTCTGAGCAAAATTAATGCTCATACAAGAATAATCTAACACATTAGCATTGGGATCATAGTTGAATGAAGCTAAACCGTCACCATCATCATCATTAACAATTCCTGCTCCATTCAAATCATTACCATTATCAGTACATCCGAATACAATAGGAACACATGAGCCGTCATCGAAATTTGCATCTACATTATAACTGAAGGCAGCTGGATCTGTACAACCAAATATGATTAGTGTTTCACATTCTGTGTCTGAATTATATTCTAAATAATTAGAATCTGTACATCCAGAAACTTGAGAAATTAGGGGTGCATCAACTGTAAATTGAAATGTTTGAATAGACCAAGAGCTGTTAATACTTGGTGAAGAGGAGCAATCTAAATTAAATTTGTCAATTCCATCTATATCAATTGATATGTGATTAATAGCACCAAAATTACAAGTTATTCCATCATATCCAGAATCAGTAATCTCAACAGTATAGTTTCCTGGTTCAAGACAATAAACATAATCTTCACTACCAGAAACCATTGAAAAACATTCATTAAATATCCCCTCTGATGATGAAATGCATACTTCATTTTCAGCGGTACTAAACATATCACCATTAGTATGTATATCAATAATTGAATTACCTTCCTCACATTGTCCAAAGGAAAGAATTGGAATAATAAAAAACAGGTAAAATAGTTTAAGTTTATTATTGATTTGTAGTTGTCTCATTTCACTAAGGGAAATACTAATAGTTTTTTCATAGTAAGGGGGAATAATATGTAATCAAATATACAAATTTTATTGACACCCTATATCCCAATTTTGCTAACATAAATCATGATTTCAAGGGGCTGTGGTATGGAGCTAATTTGGAATAGATATCTAATCCGCCCTCCCCATATTTAATTGATTTATAAGCTTTTTCACCTATTTTGAAGAGTTAAACTGTATTAAGGATTAATCTTTTATATTTACAACCTAACTATAAGTTATTTCTCGCATTGGAAATTGAAGTTTTTTTTGATTTATTATTAGAGGAAATTAAATTAAATGACGATCTAAGTCAGTATTATAAATTCCATGCTTCAGATCGGAGGTTTAAATTTAGAAAAGCTTATTTCGTTCAGCGCTTACAATACATTGTTGATCATATGCCTAAGAATAAGACTGTAAAAGTATTTGATTTAGGATGTGGTTATGGAACTACTGCATTTTTTTTGGTACTCAATGGATACCGTGTTGAGGGCATTACCTTAGAATTTTATTTTAAAACCATCAAAAAAAGAATGGCTTACTGGAGCGCCTTCGGAGATGTTTCTGGATTCACTTACGAATACCGAAACATACTTGACGGGATAAATGATGATGCATATGATGTTATTATTGCTCAGGATACTTTGCACCATTTAGAGCCTATCGACCAGGCTTTAAAAAAGATTCATAAGGCTTTAAAGTCAGATGGAATCTTAATTGCTGTAGAAGAAAATGGCAGCAATATTGTTCAGAATTTGAAATTAATTAAGCAAAGGGGCTTTAAAAAAGTTAAAACCATTTACGATGAGGTTTTAGAAAAAGATGTTTTAATTGGCGATGAGAACATTCGTTCTTTATCGGCATGGGACGACTTACTCTCGAAAAATAATCTGTCTTTAAACCATGATTCGCTAAATTATATTAGGCTTTTCTATCCGATTACATACAAATATAAAACCATTGAAGAGGTTTTTAGAGTGGAGCAAAGGATTCAGCATAAAAGTTATGTGCTAAAAAAATGGTTTTTCTTTGGTCTTAATTTTGTTGCCCAAAAAAATGTGTTTTCAAATTAATCAAAGCAATATCTGTTTTCTTCGATGATTTTTTTTGCAATGTTTCTTCGGTGTTCCTTTAAATTTACCGCTTGTACTTTTGTGAAGCGCTTCAATCCCATTAACAACATCTTTTGTTCATCACCTTCTAAAATGGCAAACAGGGCTTCTTTTCCATTTTTCCGAATTTCTTCTACCGCATGGTGAAGGTAATTAAGGCAGATAGAAATCTTTTCATCGTGCATTTCAGCCCCATCTTTAAGAACTAATTTTTCAGTTTTTAATAAGGCCGATTCTAGCATGTATACTTCAATAATCATATTGGCAATATTCATCATCACTTCTTGTTCTAAAGCCAATTTGTCTCCTAGTTTTTGAGCTGCCGTTCCTGCAACCATCAAAATGGTTTTTTTGAGATTTTTTAAGACCTTTTTTTCTTGTGTAAATAATGCATCAGATGCTGTGTCGAAAGATGGAATGCTCATCAATTCTTTAACAACTGCTTTGGCGGGTGTCATCATATCAATTTCACCTGTCATGGCTTTCTTTAGGATCATTTTTACCAATAGAAGCCTGTTAATTTCATTAGTACCTTCGTATATTCTTGAGATTCGTGCATCTCTATAAAAGGCTTCTACTGTAGACTCTGCAGAGAAGCCCATACCACCATATATTTGAACTGCTTCATCAGTAGCATATTGAATCACTTCTGAACCAAATACTTTTAAAATTGCACACTCAATAGCGTATTCTTCTACACCTTTCAGCTTAGCTTCTTGTGGAGAAAGCCCCTCATTCTCTAGTCGTGCAATGTGATCTTCTATGTTTTGTCCTGCTCTATAATTACCGGCATCTGCCACGTAGGTTTTTGTGGCCATTTCTGCCAATTTGTATTGAATGGCTCCAAAAGAGGCTATGGGTACTTTAAACTGTTTTCTTTCATTTGCGTATCCAACGGCATAATTAATTGCTTTTTTTGCAGCACCTGTAACAGCAACACCCAATTTAATACGGCCAACATTTAAAGCGTTCATGGCAATTTTAAACCCTTCGCCTCGGGCGCCTAGCATGGCCGATTTATGGACTTTTACTTTATTGTAAAATACCTGACGTGTAGAGGAAGAACGTATGCCTAATTTTGTTTCTTCTGCGTTAAGTGTTAGGCCTTCTACCAGGTCTTTTTCGAAGATAAATCCAGTAATATTTTTGTCGTCTTCAATTCTTGCAAATACAATAAATACATGTGCAAATCCGGCATTAGATATCCAGATCTTCTGACCCGTAATTTCATAATGTTCGCCATCTTCTGTGAGTACGGCTTTTGTTTTGCCCGAATTGGCATCCGAACCTGCATCCGGTTCCGTAAGATTGTAGCAAGACATCCACTCTCCAGAGGCTATTTTGGGTAAGTAATGTAGCTTTTGTTCTTCCGATCCATACAGAAGTATTGGGAGTGTTCCAATGCCAGTATGAGCGCCAAAAGCTGTTGCTATAGAGCCTGTTAAACTCGAAATTTCTTCGCATATGAGCATGCCAGTATTAAATCCCATGCCTAATCCTTCATACTTTTCAGGAACATTGATTCCCAGTAAGCCCAATTCACCAGCTTTGCGCATTAAGCTTTCTACAAGAGCGTAATCTTTTTCTTCAAATCGCATCAACACCGGATGAATCTCTCTCTCATTAAAATCTTCTGTTGCGCTCAACATCATTTTTTGATCTTCTCCGAATTCCGATCGTATAAAAATATCCTTTGCTTCTGTTTCTTGTATGAGGAATGCTCCTCCTTTTAAATAGCCCATCATATATTATTTTAATAATTCATAAACACCAGCTGCACCTTGGCCAGTTCCTACACACATCGTTACCATGCCATAGCGTTGTTTTCTTCTACGCATTTCGTTAAAGAGTTGTACAGAAAGTTTTGCACCTGTACATCCTAGCGGGTGGCCTAAAGCAATAGCGCCACCATTTACATTAACGATATCGGGATTTAAATCCAATTCTTTAAGAACAGCTACCGATTGTGAAGCAAAGGCTTCATTGAGTTCAAATTGTTCGATGTCTTTTAGTTTTAAGCCCGCTTTTTCTATTGCTTTTGGTGCGGCGTACACTGGTCCCATTCCCATTACGCTTGGTTCTAAACCAGCCACATGGTAGCTTAGTAGTTGGGCAATAGGTTCTAAATTCAATTCTTTAACCATCGTTTCAGACATCACCATCACAAAGGCAGCACCGTCGGAAGTTTGGGAAGCATTTCCAGCAGTCACCGAACCACCAGCCGCAAATACAGGTCTTAAGCGGGATAATGCTTCAATATTTGTCCCTCTTCGAGGTCCCTCGTCGGTATCTACAGTATAGCTTCGCGTTTGTTTCTTTTCATTTTGGTCTAAGAATATTTCTTCTACTTCAATTTGTACAATTTCTTGTTTAAATAATCCAGTATCTATTGCATTTAACGCTTTTTTGTGTGAGTTAAAAGCAAATTCATCTTGAGATACTCTAGAAATATTGTATCGGCGTGCCACTTCCTCTGCAGTGTTTCCCATGCCCCAATACCAACTTGGGTTTTTTGCAGATACTTCTGCGTTGGGAACAATACGCCATCCGCCAAATGGAATGGGCGACATGGTTTCTACCCCTCCTGCAATGATACAATCGGCCATACCAGCATTAATTTTTGCAGTTGCCAATGCAATGGTTTCCAAACCTGAAGAACAGTATCTGTTTACTGTTACGCCCGGAACTTTATCTGTGTTTAAACCCATTAATGATATCATTCTTCCAATGTTTAAACCTTGTTCCGCTTCTGGAGTTGCATTTCCAACAATCACATCATCAATTCTGTTAACGTCTAATTCTGGAAGTGTGCTGACCAAATGTTTTACGGTTGCAGCAGCTAAATCATCGGGGCGTGTAAATCTGAGAATACCTCGTGGTGCTTTTCCTACTGCTGTTCTAAATCCTTTTACGATATATGCTTTCATCTTAACGGTCTTAGTTTCGTAATGGTTTTCCTTTTTTGAGCATGTGCTCTATACGCTCTAATGTCTTGCGTTCTCCTGTAAGCGACAAAAATGCCTCTCGTTCTAAATCGAGTAGGTACTGCTCGCTTACTAGAGTAGGGGCAGATAGGTCTCCCCCAGCAATGACATGACCAAGCTTTTCAGACATTAATTTTTCGTGTTCGGTAATAAATCCGGCATGAAACATTGAGTCTGCACCTACCAGGAATGATCCTAAAATTTGTTTTCCTAAAACTTTAATTTTCTTTTCATTAGCAGGCGCTCTGTAGCCTTTGTTGGCAAGTCCAATAACAGCTGCTTTTGCATCGGCAATACGTCTTTGTTTATTCACCGAAATAGCATCTATTCCTTTTCTAAGTAAACCAAGATCCATTGCTTCATATGCTGAAGTAGATACTTTAGCCATTCCTACATTTAAAAATAATTCTCTAATTAAAGGGTTCTGAATATCCCCTTGATTAAAGAGTGCTGAAGCACGTAATGCCATCTCTTTGGTTCCGCCACCACCAGGAATTAATCCAACACCCATTTCTACCAATCCCATATAAGTTTCCGCAGCAGCTTGGGTAATGTCGGCGTGCATTGCTATTTCGCATCCACCACCAAGAGTCATTGCGTGAGGTGCTGCAACAACAGGAATGTTAGAATAACGGATTTTCTGAGTGGTTTGTTGGAAAGCTCGTACTGCAAAGTCTAATTCGTCATAGTCTTGTTCGACAGCCATCATAAAAATCATGGCTAAATTAGCGCCTACTGAGAAGTTTTGACCTTGGTTTGCAATGACCAAACCTTTGTAGTTATCTTCTGTTAAATCAATTGCATGCTGAATGGCTTGAAGTGTGTCGCCTCCAACAGCATTCATTTTAGAGTGGAATTCTAAGTTGACAACAGCATCACCTATGTCGATTAATGATGCCACATCGCTTTTCCAAACTGTATTTGCTTTTTTGCGAACGTATAAGTCAATTAAAGCCTCTTGGTTTGGAAGTGCTTTGTATTTTTTTTCCTCTTTGTCGAAGTAATTCATAGAATCGACTTCAACCTGATAAAAGGATGAAGTACCTTGGTCAAGCATTTCCTTTACCCATGGGGCGATGTCTCTTCCGAGTTCAATCGCTTTATCGTATGCTTTTTTTGTGCCTATGGCATCCCAAATCTCAAACGGCCCTAATTCCCATCCAAAACCAGCTTTCATAGCTTGGTCTATGCGGTATGTTTCATCGGAAATTTCAGGAATTCTATGGGATACATAAGAGAAGATATCGCTAAACATTTCTCTGTAAAATTCTCCTGCTTCATCCTTGCTATGGTATAAGAATTTGATGCGTTTTCTGAGATCGTCAATTTCTTTTGCTTGACCTAAAGAGTTGAATTTAACACGTTCAGGTGTTTTGTATTCAAAGCTTTTTAAATCGAGAGATAAAATAACTTTTTTCCCTTTTTCGTCTTTCGTTTTTTTGTAAAATCCTTGTTTTGTTTTATCTCCAAGCCACTTGTTTTCAAATAGTTTTTCAACATAACTTGGAAGCTTAAAAGATGATCTCGCTTCATCATTTTTACAATTTTCATATAACCCATTAGCGACATGAACTAAAGTATCTAAACCTACAACATCACATGTTCTAAAGGTTGCAGATTTTGGTCGACCTATGATTGGGCCAGTTAACTTATCAATGGCTTCTACAGAAAGACCTCTTTTTTCTACCAAATGAAAGAGTGATAAAATACCACCAACGCCAACTCGGTTTGCAATAAAGGCAGGCGTATCTTTACACAAAACCGTTGTTTTTCCTAAATGACGGTCTCCAAATTCCATAAGGAATTCGACCAGCTTAGGATTTGTGTGTGGTGTTGGAATAATTTCTAACAGTTCTAGGTGTCGAGGTGGATTAAAGAAGTGTGTGCCTAAAAAGTTTGTTTTAAAGTTATCGCTTCGGTCTTCAAGCATCATATGAATCGGAATACCTGAAGTGTTACTAGAAATTATACTCTCTGGTTTACGGAATTGTTCTACTTTTTCGAAGACTTGTTTTTTGATATCCAAGCGTTCTACAACCACTTCAATAATCCAGTCTGCACCACTTATTTTTTTAAAGTCATCGGTCAGGTTCCCTGTTTCTATTCTATTGATAAAGTCTTTTCTGTATAGCGAAGCTGGCTTTGATTTGAGTGTTGCTTTGAGTGCATCTTGTACAATCCGGTTTTTTACTTTTGGGTGTTCCAAAGTTAAACCTGCTTTTTCTTCAGCTTTATTTAATTTAAATGGGGCGATGTCTAATAAAAGTACATCAAGTCCAATATTAGCCATATGACAGGCAATTCTTGAACCCATAATTCCCGAGCCAATAACAGCTACTTTTTCTATGGATGGTTTATTTTTCATTCTTTAATTCTTCGATAGATTGATCTACTGCTTCCAATACTTTATAAAAGGCATTAAGTTCTTCTGAAGATATCTTTGAGAAGACCATTTCGTTAAAAACTTTCACATTTTCCGAAGCAATTTTTCGGTATTCTATCCCTTTTTTAGTCAAGTATATACGGACCTTTCTTTTGTCCTTTGGATCTGTTTTTTTTCGAATCAGTTTGCGATCTAACATGCTTTTTAAGCTTCTTGTTAAACTTCTTGATTCCATACCCATTTTGGGTCCTAACTGAGTCGAAAGTATTCCGTTTTTTTCAATATTTAATATTGCAAATGCTGTAGATGTTGTTGCATCATGTTTTTTTGCCCGATCATTATATAGCCTAGAAATACTATGCCATGCCCAGCGTATTCGAAAATCTATGATGTGTTTCTTGTTAATCATAACGGATCTAATTTGCTTTAAAATTACAAATTAATCGTATGCAAGCATAACAAATATGAAATTTATTTGTACGCATACTAAATTGTCTTATAAATAGGTGTAAAAAAAAAGCCCCACTCGGGGCAATTTTTAAGAGTAAATCTCTTTGTATTCCTTATCGAATTTGTTTAGAACAGGTTTTCGTTTGAGTTTCATAGTAGCGGTTAACTCACCTCCATCAACCGACCAGGCTTCTTTCATTAATACAAATTTTTTGAGCTGTTCGTATGGTGCAAATTGTTCATTATAATGTGAAACTTCTTCATCATACTTTTTAAGTACATCAGGATGTTCTGTCATTTGAGCATCTGTAGTGTAATCAATTTGATGAAGCTCGCACCAAACTCTCAAAGCTTGAAAATCTGGAACAATAAAAGCACCTGGCATCTTTTCACCTTCGCCTAAAACCATTATTTGTTCAATTAAGCGCGATTCTTTGAATTTATTTTCCATCACTTGTGGTGCAATATATTTTCCTCCTGATGTTTTAAAAATTTCTTTTTTACGGTCGGTAATTTTTAAGTAAACACCTTCTACCATTGTACCTATGTCACCTGTATGGAACCACCCGTCTTTATCAATAACTTCTGCTGTTAGCTCTGGCTTGTTATAGTACCCCATCATTACATTATGTCCTTTACATAAAATCTCGCCATCATCACCAAATTTAACTTCTACACCAGCCATGACTTTTCCTACTGTACCGTAATATTTACCTCCTGGTTCGGGTGTGTTAACCGATATTACAGGGGAAGTTTCAGAGAGTCCATAACCCTCAAATACCGGCATTTGAGCAGCTGTAAATACGCGCGCAAGTCTCGGTTGAAGCGCTGCTGCACCAGAAAATATGTATTTCATATTTCCTCCAACAGCTTCTCTCCATTTACTAAAGATAAGTTTATTAGCTAATTTTAATTGTGTTTCATACCACCAGCCGTTTTTGCCATCTAGTTCATGTTTTAAACCTAAGTTTAGCGCCCAAAAGAAAAGGTTTTTCTTAAGTCCAGTTAATTCTGAGCCTTTAGCAACAATTTTATCGTATACTTTTTCCAATAATCTTGGAACTGTAGGCATTACTGTTGGTTTAATTTCTTTTAAATTATCTCCAATTTTTTCAATACTTTCTGCGTAATAAATAGATGTCCCTCTGAATAGATAGTAGTATTCAACTACTCTTTCAAAGACATGGCATAAGGGTAGAAAGCTAATAGCAGTATCTGTATTATCTAAAGGAAGTGAATCTTTTAAACCAGCAAATTGAGAGTAAAGATTGTCGTGAGAAAGCATAACTCCTTTAGGATTTCCAGTTGTTCCAGAAGTATAGATCAGTGTAAAAAGATCAGATGATTTGACTTCCAGTTGATTGGCTTTCATTTTTGAAGCCTGAGGATTTGAATTTCCTTCTTTAATGATGTCATTCCAGTCTTTTGCACCTTTAACCTTATCAAAAGCATAAATCCCTTCTAGAATGTCAATTTTATCCACAAGCATGTGTACCTTTTCGAAAATTTCTTCAGAGCTAACAAAAAGAATCTTAACACCAGCATCTTTTATAATATATTCATAATCTGAAGTAGTAATATTAGGATAAATAGGAACATTGATCGCACCAATTTTATTGATTCCCATGTCAACCAAACTCCATTCTGGTCGGTTTTCAGAAATTACGGCAATTTTATCGCCTTTTTCCATACCTATATTTAACAGTCCATATCCAATAGCATTGGTTATATTAACATATTCTTCGGCTGAATATTTTCGCCAAACATTATTTTCTTTGCCGGCTAAAACATCTTTTTTGTTAAAATTTTGAAGTGTATATTCTGCCAATTCAAATATTCGAGTGGGGGTCGTATTCATAGTATCGGGCTAATTTGTTATAAATTTATTTCAAATCTACTAAAATTACTTTCAAAATCAATTTGTGTTTTTGAACTGTTCATTTGATAACTTACATTTGATAAAATTTGTTTATGTCTCGAAATCCTCACATGCTTGATACTCCGATAGAATTCCTCAAAGGAGTTGGGCCTCTCCGTGCTGAGGTTTTGCAAAAAGAACTGCATATATTTTCTTATCGAGATTTGCTCGAACTCTATCCATTTCGGTATATCGATAAAACAAAGTTTTATAAGATAAATCAATTAAAAGATGATTTGGCTGATGTTCAAATAATTGGTAAAATCATTCGTCTTAGGGAAGAGGGTGCGGGTCGAAAAAAACGATTGAAAGCTGTCTTTGAAGATGAGACTTCTTCTATGGAACTTGTTTGGTTTAAAGGTGTTTCATGGATTAAGAAATCACTTAAAAGAAATGAGCAAATTGTGGTTTTTGGAAAGCCTACATTGTATAAAGGTGTTTTTAGTATTTCTCATCCAGAGATTGAAACAATAGAAGCTTATAAAAAGAGCTTGGTAACAGCTATGCAAGGTGTGTACCCATCAACAGAAAAGCTTTCAAGTAAGTTTTTACACTCAAAAGGTATTGCAAAATTAATGCATGGATTATTAGAACAAGTTTCAAAGGTGATACCTGAAACACTTTCTTCAGAAATTCAAAAAGAATACAAGCTGATATCAAAGAGAGATGCCCTATTAAATATTCATTTCCCAAAATCTGATGTTCTTTTAGCTAAAGCTATTAGAAGATTGAAGTTCGAAGAATTTTTCTTTATTCAGTTGGGCTTGTTGAAAATGAAACAACACCGAAAAAAAATTAATTTATCGTACCCATTTTCGAATATCGGAGACCATTTTAATTCGTTTTATAAGGAGCAATTGCCCTTTGAATTGACAAATGCTCAAAAGCGTGTGCTAAAAGAAATTCGCATGGATGTGGCTTCGGGTAAACAGATGAATAGATTGGTGCAGGGCGATGTAGGTTCTGGAAAAACAATTGTGGCATTAATGGTGATGTTGATGGCTAAAGACAATGGTTTTCAAGCTTGTTTAATGGCACCAACAGAAATTTTAGCCACACAACATTTTCAAGGTTTAGAAGAAATGGTAAATGCTGTAGGAATGAATATGGCATTACTTACTGGGTCTACAAAAACCGCTCGCAGACGTGAAATACATGAAGCTTTAGAGTCTGGTGAATTGGATATTCTTGTTGGAACACATGCGCTTTTGGAAGATAAGGTGAAGTATAAAAACTTAGGAGTTGCAATTATCGATGAACAGCATCGATTTGGCGTTTCACAGCGTTCAAAGATGTGGAAAAAAAATGACAGGCCTCCTCATGTTTTAGTCATGACCGCAACACCTATTCCAAGAACCTTGGCTATGACGGTTTACGGTGATTTAGATATTTCGGTAATTGATGAACTCCCGCCAGGTAGAAAGCCTATTTCGACGTTTCATAAAACGGATAAACACCGTTTGTCACTTTTTCATTTTTTAAAGAAAGAAATCGAGTTAGGTCGGCAAGTTTATATAGTTTATCCTTTAATAGAGGAGAGCGATACTTTAGATTATAAAGATTTAATGGATGGCTATGAAAGTATTTGTAGGCATTTTCCGAGGCCACAATTTCAGGTTTCAGTTGTACATGGGCGAATGAAATCTGACGATAAAGAAGCTGAAATGGCGCGATTTGTTAAAGGTGAAACTCATATTATGGTGGCTACTACGGTTATAGAAGTAGGTGTTAACGTGCCTAATGCTTCAGTTATGGTAATTGAGAGTGCAGAGCGTTTTGGTTTATCTCAATTACACCAATTGAGAGGTAGAGTAGGTCGTGGTGCAGAAAAGTCGTACTGTATCTTAATGAGCGATTCTAAGTTGAGTCCTGATGCGAAATTTAGAATTAAAACCATGGTTCAAACACAAGATGGTTTTGAAATTGCAAATGCCGATTTGAAACTCAGAGGACCTGGTGATATTATGGGAACCCGTCAAAGTGGACTTCTAAATTTAAAATTGGGGGACTTGTCTAAGGATGCTAAAATATTGCAATTTGCTAGAAAAACTGCCAAAAAAATTCTAATTGACGATCCGGATTTATCTTTTGATTCAAACCGTTTAGTAAAAAAAGAATATATGAGGGCACACCACAATAAAATTCAGTGGAGCGATATTTCTTAATGTTGACGATTTCTTTGCGTTATGATCAAGTTTAGTTTATGCAGAATTTCTACTTGCATTTATATTTCCAAACAACGAACGTGTCACCATTTTTTCATAAATAGTGATTTCTTTAGATGATGGATTTTGATTTTTAAGTTCTTGAATTTGTTTTAATGCATACTGTTGAATGGTTAAAAGAGGCAGAACTATTTGTTCTCTAATTTCTATAGAGGCTTTACCTTCAGGGTAGTTGTCCATAAGTTCTTTTTGACCTGATATTTGCAATAGTAATCGTTTAGTTGTTTTATATTCCTCATAAATTAATTTCCAAAAGTCACCATAAACGGGATCATTTGACATGTAACTGGTTAATTTAAAGAATGATTTTGTTAAACTCATCATACTATTTTCTAGTAAGGTTTTAAAGAAATCAGATTCATTGTAAAACGTAATGATTTCATTAAGTCTGCCAGAATCTTCATATGTTTTTAATGCGGAACCAAGGCCGTAAAATCCAGGAACATTTTGTTTTAATTGACTCCAACTCCCAACAAATGGAATTGCTCTCAGAGCAGAAAAATCTAATGTAGATGAAGAAGATCTTTTAGAAGGTCTGCTCCCAATATTTGTTTTTGAATAGTATTTTAGTGTACTCATTTCTTCCAAATATGGGAGGAATTTAGGGTGATTCTTAAAATCTTTGTATTTATTATAACTCGTCTTTGCTAAATCTTCAATAAGAACTCTATGCTTACTGTTTAATTGGTTTCTTGTAAACACTTCATTCTTTATGCCAGAGCTCAGTAATTGCTCTAAGTTAAATTGAGATGAATTTAGTGTTCCAAAATTTGAACTTATTGTTTGTCCTTGAACGGTCAATTGAATTTGCTTGTGTTCAATAGATGGTCCTAGTGAAGCATAAAATTGATGCGTTTTCCCGCCACCTCTAGCAGGAGGGCCTCCACGACCATCAAAAAATATAACTTCAATATCGTACTCTCTTGACACTTTTGTTAAAGCTTCTTTTGCTTTGAATATACCCCAGTTGGCCATCAAATAACCACCATCTTTAGTGCCATCAGAAAAGCCTAGCATAATCGTTTGCTTATTATTCCTTTGCTTAAGGTGTGTTCTGTAGTTTCTGTTTTTGTATAAAGTTCGCATCACTTTTTCTGCATTCTTTAGATCTTCTACAGTTTCAAATAAGGGAATGACATCGACAGGGACATTGTCTTTAAATCCAGATAAATTAAGCATAGCAAAGGTTTGCATTATATTTAATGCACTTTGGTTATTACTGATAATATATCTGTTGGCACCACGTTCGCCATTTCGTTCTTGAATGGTTTTTAATGCAGAAATAGATCCCATAGTTTTAACAGAAAGTTCATCTGTTAATATGTCCA
>NTKG01000044.1 GCA_002457305.1 Bacteroidetes bacterium MED-G21
TACTGTTGGTGTTACGGGTGGTATTGGTCTTGATCTTAAAAATTGGGTTAAGAAAAAAGACGCAAATGGCAACACTGTTTTAGATGAAGATGGTGAACCTGTTCTTGAAGAAGTATATTCTGTTAAAACAGGTACTGTTTTAACAATCAATACAAAAGAGAAAAAATTATACAATGGAGATCAGGAATTGAGTGATATTTCTGCTGCTTTTACACCTCAGAAAATGGAATTTATGAGAGCAGGGGGCTCATATGCTATTGTATTCGGTAAAAAAATACAAACGTTTGCCGCTAAAACTTTAGGTATAGATGTGCCTAGAGTATTTGCTGCTTCAAAAGAAATTTCTCACGAAGGTCAAGGCTTGACAGCAGTGGAGAAAATTTTTAATAAAAATGCTGTTGGAACCACTCCCGGTAAGGTTTTACATGCAGGGTCTGATGTTCGTGTTGAAGTAAATATTGTAGGTTCGCAGGACACTACCGGTTTAATGACCTCTCAGGAGTTAGAATCTATGGCTGCTACAGTTATCTCTCCGATTGTAGACGGTGCTTATCAGTCGGGCTGCCACACTGCTTCAGTATGGGATTTTAATGCTCAAGCCAATATTCCAAGACTCATGAAGTTTATGAATGATTTTGGTCTTATTACGGCTCGAGATCCTTTGGGTAAATACCATGCTATGACCGATGTTATTCATAAGGTTTTAAATGATATTACTATTGATGATTGGGCTATTATTATTGGTGGTGATTCTCATACAAGAATGTCTAAAGGCGTTGCTTTTGGTGCCGATTCTGGTACAGTTGCTCTTGCCTTAGCAACTGGTGAGGCTAGTATGCCTATTCCTGAATCGGTTAAAGTTACTTTTAAAGGTGAAATGTTAGAGTACACAGATTTTCGCGATGTGGTCCATGCTACACAATCTCAAATGCTTGATAAATTTGGTGGAGAAAATGTGTTCCAAGGGCATATTATTGAAGTACATCTTGGAACCCTTCCTGCAGATCAGGCATTCACTTTTACAGACTGGACTGCTGAAATGAAGGCAAAGGCTTCCATATGTATTTCTGAAGATGATACGTTAATTGAGTCTTTAGAGATTGCAAAAAGTAGAATTCAGATGATGATTGAGAAGGGGATGGACAATGAAAAACAAGTTCTCCAAGGTCTTATTGATAAAGCCAATCATAGAATTGATGAAATTAGATCTGGTGAAAAGCCAGCATTAACTCCTGATTCTAACGCGAAGTATTTTGCTGAGTTTGAGGTGGATTTAGGTATTATTGCTGAACCTATGATTGCGGATCCTGATGTACACAATGAGGATGTTTCTAAAAGATACACTCATGATACCATTAGAAATTTATCTTATTATAATGGAGAGAAAATTGTAGATCTTGGTTTTGTAGGTTCTTGTATGGTTCATAAGGGAGATCTGAAAATTCTTTCTCAGATGCTTAGAAATCTAGAACTGGTTCATGGAAAAGTTGAATTTAATGCACCTCTTATTGTTGCGGCTCCTACTTACAACATTATTGATGAGCTTAAGGAAGAAGGTGATTGGGATGTCTTGCAGAAATACTCTGGTTTTGAATTTAATGATGATGCACCTAAGAATACTTCTCGTACAGAATATGAAAACATGATGTATCTTGAGCGACCTGGTTGTAACCTTTGTATGGGGAATCAAGAAAAGGCTGAAAAGGGAGATACTGTTATGGCAACTTCAACGCGTCTCTTCCAAGGCCGTGTTGTGGCTGATTCTGATCGTAAGAAGGGAGAGTCTTTATTGGCTTCAACGCCTGTTGTTGTGCTTTCTGCAATTCTTGGAAGAACGCCTACTATGGCAGAATATCAGGAGGCTGTAATAGGTATTAATCTTACTAAATTCGCACCTCCTAAAGGCAGTCTTTGCTCTTAATATACTTTTTGTTTTGGTGTCATAAAATGTCATCTTAAATCGCCATTTTTGAGTGATTGAATAAACTCTTTCATCTAAATATTAGAATGATAGCCCTCGCCGATTGTAATAACTTTTTCGCCTCTTGTGAACGCTCTATTCGTCCTGAATTAGAGGGTAAACCTATTGTTGTATTATCTAACAATGATGGTTGTATTATTGCACGTAGTAATGAAGCAAAGGCTTTGGGTTATAAAATGGGAGAGCCTGTTTTTAAAGTTAAAGACAAACTACTTCGAGACCGGGTTCATATGTTTTCAGGAAATATGGCATTATATCGCGATATATCAGAAAAAATTATGTGCATATTAAGTTCAGAATGTAATGCAATAGAGGTGTATTCTATTGATGAAGCATTTATGGATTTTACGTCTGTGGCAGCTGCAGAAGAAAAAGCTGAGCTTTTGCGGATGCAGGTGCTTAAAGAAACTAAAATACCTATTTCTATTGGGATTGCTAAGACTAAAGTTTTGGCAAAGTTGGCGAGTCATATTGCTAAGAAACACTCAAGAAGAGGAGTGTTTAAACTTTATAATAAAGGTTTGATTGAACGTGCTTTAAGTTATTATTCAGTAGAGGAATTATGGGGTGTTGGCCGAAAACAAACACAATTTTTAAATGATAAAGGTATCTTTCAGGCATCGCAATTAGCCCAAGCTGATGAATCATGGCTTAGAAGACATATGAGCATTTTAGGAGTTCGTATGGCAAGAGAGTTAAATGGTATACCTTGTTTTGAACTTCAAGAAACGAGACCTTACAAAAAGAGCATCATGACCTCAAGGTCATTTAAACATGAGCTAGGTTCTTTTAAGTTATTACATGAGGTGTTGAGTAATTTTGCTTGTTTATGTGCATTAAAGTTGCGCAAACAAAATACGAGAGCAAAAAAACTTATTGTTTTTATTCAAACGAATCGTTTTAGATCTGATGTTAAATCACATTATGGCTCTTTAGAAGTGCAATTTCCCATAGCAACAAACGATTCGATTGAGATTGTTAAAACCACCTATATAGCTTTAGATAAACTCTATGATAAATCTTGTTCTTATAAAAGAGCAGGGGTTATTGTGTCGGATATTATTCCAGATCAGCAAGTTCAGTTGAATTTGTTTGGTAAATATGATGTTGAAAAACGAACAAAATTAATGAAGGTTTATGACGATGTTAACCGTAAAATGGGAGAAGGAACAATTCGTTTAAGTATTCAAGGTGTTGAAAACAAGTGGGGTGAAAAACAAGCCCCAATCAGTTTTGGTCATTAAGGAAGTTTTCTGATGTATTCATTTGTGTGTAACAATTGTATTTTTAAAGCTCCAAATACAATAAAATAGTATCTTGCACACAACAGTATTTTTATGAAGAAAAAAGCTCTAATACCACTCTTGTTAATACTATTTCAAATGGCTTCAATAGCACAGAATAGTGTGTTTAATTATATCGATATTTCTGGAAATTTACCGAGTGATATACGACCTGTTTCGAATCCTGTAAATGCATATGTTTATACAAAAGCAATTGATTTAAGTGTATTAGATGTACAAAATAAGAAACAGGCATTTATAAATATTATGTTGCCGTCTATTTTGCTTGCAAAACATCAATTAGAAGAAGATAGGATCAAAGTATTAGCTCTTGAAAAGAAAAGAGATCCTTTATCTAAAGAAGAAGAGCGCTATTTAGCCAATTTGAAGAAAGATTACAAATGTCATACATCTAAAGAGTTGCTTTTGCGTTTGAGTACACATCCCACAAGTATCGTTCTTGCACAGGCTGCTATAGAATCAGGTTGGGGCACATCGAGGTTTTATAAAGAAGCAAATAATGTTTTTGGTGTTTGGTCTTACAGTAAAAATGAATCTCGAATAAAAGCTATGGAAGACAGAGAAGGGAAGTCAGTTTATGTAAGAAAATATGATGCCTTACCCGAATCTATTATTTCTTACTTTAAAACCATTGCACGAGGGCCTTATTCAGAATTTAGAGCTGCTCGTGAAAAAATAAGTGAGGTATCGGTCTTAATTTCTTATTTAGAGGTATATTCGGAGCTTCGAGATGAGTATGTGAAAAGGTTGGATCAACTGATTCAATACAATAAGTTGGAAAAGTATGATTCATATAGGCTTAAAATGAGTGATGAATAAGACGCTATCAAGGAAAATTGAAAATAAAAAAGAGGTTCTTGCATGGTCGATGTATGATTTTGCAAACCAACCTTTTACAAATTTAGTAGTTACTTTTATATACGGAACTTTTTTTACAACAGTAATTGCTTCAAATGAAATTTTGGGTACACAACAATGGTCGCATGCAGTATCTATCACAGCTATTATTGTTGCTTTATTATCTCCTGTAATGGGAGCATTAGCAGACCGAGGCGGATATCGGAAAATGTTCATGTTTGGCTTTACATGGCTCACAATTATAGCAACAACTGTATTGTATTTTGTTCTTCCAGGGGAGGTTTATCGTGCTCTTTTTTGGTTTGTTATAGCTAATGTGGGTTTTGAAATGGGTAGTGTGTTTTGTAATGCCTATTTGCCAGATATTTCGCATTCTAAAAATATAGGTCGTATTTCTGGTTATGGATGGTCTTTAGGTTATGTTGGTGGTTTAATTGCTTTAGCATTAGCAATGGTATTCTTAGTACAAGCAGAAATGCCAATTTTTGGTTTTGGAAAAGGCGAAGTTGGTACTTATGAAAACATAAGGGCTACCAATCTTTTAGTGGCTATTTGGTTTGCCATATTTAGTATACCAACGTTTTTATTTGTAAAAGATAGAAAGCCCGATACAAAAGCTTTATTACAAAATGTAAAGTATACTGTGAAAGATTTTAGAACTACTGCAAAAGAATTAAAAGCATATCCTCAAATTATGCGTTTTCTTCTAGCAAGATTGGTTTATAATGACGGTTTGGTAACCATATTTGCTTTTGGTGGTATCTATGCAGCTGGTTCATTATCATTTACTTTTGATGAAATTATGATATTGGGAATTGTTTTGAATATAACAGCAGGGATAGGTGCTTTTTTGATGGGTTTTTTAGATGATAAAGTTGGTGGTAGGCTAACAATAAAGGTAACACTTATAGGTTTAATGATAGCTATTGTATTAGCCGTTTATGCGCCCGAATTTAGATCATGGTTGCAGTATTTGTTGGGTGGTAGTGCTGTGCCTGAGTGGGTTAATGGTAAAAATATTTTTTGGATAGCTGCAGTAATTATTGGTATTTTTTCTGGTCCTAATCAAGCGGCAAGTCGATCTTTAATGGGCCGATTTACGCCGGAATCTAAAAAAAATGAATTTTTCGGTTTTTTTGCTTTTTCAGGTAAAGCAACTGCATTTATAGGTCCATTATTGTTAGGGCTTCTAACAGTTGCTTTCGAAAGTCAACGTGTCGGAATTTCGGTTATATTTCTTTTCTTTCTTATAGGTTATATATTACTTCATAATGTTGATGAAGTTGAAGGAATGAACCAAGGCAGTTATACCGATTAAATATTCATATTTAAGAGCTATTGTATATTTGTTTATTAATACTACAAAAATGGAAAATAGAATCGATTACATCATCTATCAGTTTTTACTGGATATTGGGATCCCTGAAAATATTGCCAGTCAATTTCAGTTTTTATTTGAAGTACTTCTTCTTGTATTTCTTTGTTTCATTGCAGACAGATTAGCAAAGAAACTTTTCGTTAGACTTATTCATTCTTTTGTAAAAAAGACAAAATTTCTTTGGGATGATGTATTGTTAGAAAACAAAGTTTTTGATCGTTTGGCGCATCTTGCTCCAGCACTTGTTGTACAATCTACAGCTGGCTATTTTTTTGCTGATTTTCAGGATTTTATCCCATTTTTAATTCGCATGACAGATGTATATATGCTTGTAGTTACTTTAATGGTAGTGATATCTGTTTTTAATACCTTAGATTTTTATTTTAAACAAACTGAGGCTCTTAAGGATAAACCTATAGATTCATATTTTCAGTTGGCTCGTCTAGTTACCTATTTTATTGGTGGTGTTTTAATTGGTGCAAAGATATTTGATAAGGATCCTCAAGGTATATTAACAGCAATGGGTGCTCTAACTGCCGTTTCTATGCTGGTTTTTAAAGATACTATTTTAGGTTTTGTTGCTTCAATTCAATTGTCTGCTAATGATATGATCCGTGTAGGAGACTGGGTATCGATGCCAAAGTTTGGGGCTGATGGAGATGTTATTAAGATTACTTTAAATACTGTTAAGGTTCAAAATTGGGACAAGACCATTTCTACTATTCCTACTTACTCATTTGTTTCTGATTCATTTAAAAATTGGAGAGGTATGTCAGAGGCTGGTGGTCGTCGAATTAAACGTTCTATAGTGTTAAAATCCGGTTCTATTAAATTTTGTAATCAAGAAATGATATCTAGATTTGAAAATTTCCATTTAATTAAAGATTTTTTAAAAGATCGTGTTAAGGAAATTAATGATTATAATCTTCAAGGTAATTTTGATAAAACCTATATGATTAATGGTAGGCAACTTACGAATATTGGAGTTTTTAGGATCTATATTGAGACGTATATAAAAAGTTTTAAAGGAATTCATCCAGAATTAACCCGTATGGTGTATCAAAATGAAGGAAATGAATATGGTGTACCTATTCAAATTTATTGTTTCACAGAGACAACTGATTGGGCTAAATATGAAACTATTCAAAGTGATATATTTGATCATCTTTATGCAGCTGCTCCTGATTTTGATCTTGAGGTATTTCAACACCCTTCAGGTGCTGACTTTAATAAGTTAATTAAGTAGTTATAGACTCTGTTTTACTCTATTTTTTAAACAAATTAATGTTAAAATTAGTATATGTAATTTACTTATAAAGTGTACTTTAATGATCACATTTGAAGACTTATCCCTTATAAAACCATTACGAAATGCAATTACTGAATTGGGCTTTGCAAAACCAACACCTATTCAGCAAAAATCTTTTTCTGTCGTTCGTTCAGGATCTGATGTGGTAGGTATAGCACAAACTGGTACAGGGAAAACGCTTGCTTATATGTTGCCTATACTTCAGGATCTAAAGTATTCAAAGATAGATACACCAAGAGTTTTAGTTCTAGTGCCCACCCGAGAATTGGTAATTCAAGTGGTTGATCGAATTAATGAGTTTTCATCATACATGAATGTTCGTGTTTTGGGTGTTTACGGTGGAACAAATATCAATACTCAAAAAAAAGCCTGTTCTTTAGGTGTTGATGTTATTGTTGCAACACCAGGTCGATTATACGATTTGGCTGCTTGTAGAGCACTGCAGTTAAAGACAGTAAAACAACTTGTTATTGATGAGGTAGATGTTATGTTGGATTTGGGATTTAGAGTGCAACTGGCCAATATTTTTTCTATTCTTCAGAACCGAAGACAAAATATTATGTTTTCCGCTACAATGACAGAAGATGTGGATTTATTAATCGATGATTATTTTATTAAACCAAAGAAAATTTCCATTGCGGTAAGTGGTACACCATTGAATAATATTACACAGGAATGTTATAAGGTAGAGAATTTTTATACGAAGTTAAATCTTCTTAAATACATTCTTTCTGATAGAGAAGTATTTAGTAAAGTATTGGTTTTTGTTCCTAATAAGAAACATGCCGACTTGGTATTTGAAGCCTTAGATGAATCTTATAGCTCAGAGCTTTGTGTGATCCATTCAAACAAAACTCAGAATTATCGAATCCGATCTATTCAACAGTTTGATGATGGAGTTAATCGAATCTTAGTTTCTACCGATGTGATGGCTAGAGGTTTAGATTTAAATAAAATTACTCATGTTATTAATTTTGATACTCCTAGATTTTCTGAGAATTATATGCATAGGATTGGACGAACAGGTAGGGCAGAAGAAAAAGGAAAATCTATACTATTTTATACTGATAAAGAAGAAGAAGCAAAGATTTCAATTGAGTCTTTAATGGATTATAAAATTCCTCAAATGGATTTTCCTTTAGATGTTGATATCTCAGAACAATTGTTGCCAGAAGAGCGGGATAGAACAAAAATTAGTAAGAATAGAAGTACAGAGACTGTTACTAGAGATGCCGGTTTTCATGATAAAAAAGAGAAAAATAAGAAAACCAATAAAGTCGGCTCTTATAGATTAAAAATTGCCAATAAATATAAAAAGTCTCAAACAAAAGGAGATATTTTTGCAAATAGACGCAGTAAAAATAAACGTAAATAATGGTACTTAATATTGTACTTTTTGAGCCAGAAATACCCAATAATACAGGTAATATTGGACGTTTAAGTTTGGCGTCTGGATGTAATTTACATTTGGTTAAGCCATTTGGTTTTGAATTAAATGATACTAGACTGAAGCGAGCAGGCTTAGATTATTGGAAACACATTTCTTTAAAAGTATACGATAATATTGACGAATTTTATCGCTTAAATCCGGGTAAAAAAATGGTTTACTTTTCTGCTAAAGGAAAAAAATCATTTTGGACTATTGATTTTGAAGATGATCTATTTCTAATTTTTGGTAGAGAGTCAAGTGGGCTTCCAGAATTAATAACTAATGAAAAGAGTCATGATCTATATAAAATTCCTCTTTTTAGTAAGCATATTAGGAGTATAAATCTAGCAAACGCTGTTAGTATTGTAGTCTATGAAGGCTTGCGTAAACTCAATTACAATAAATAATTTATTATCATTAAATTCTATTATTAAATTGTTTTCATTACTGAATATTTATTCATCATTTAGAAGTGTTTTTTTGTCTTTTTAAATGATAAATTTTACTTGCGTTAAAAAGAACCGAAAGCATATCAGTATAAACGAATGGTTTCCTTATATATTGATATATGTGACCATAATTTATTGCGTCAATAATTACATCAACATCTGTAAATGCAGTAAGTAATATTCTAATTGGATTTGGTTTTTTTTTAATAATTTCTGTAAAAAATTCAACACCTGTTGTTTCTTCCATTCTTTGATCACATATTATAATATGAATTTCTTCATTTTCTATGATTTTCTTTGCTTGACTTATACTATCAGTGATTTGGACAGAAAAATAATTTTTAAATTGTAATTTAAAATTTTCTAACATCATAATATCGTCGTCAATGTAAAGAATGTTAGTGTTTCTGGAATTAAAGTTCATTGTTACTTAATTTGTAAAATTTGATAATATTTATTGATTAAAGCAATTTAATTTTGTTGAATATGTTTTCTTATCGAAGTTAATTACAAGCTCAAACAGAAATTAATAATTTCCTTATTTGCTGTGTATTTTTTTGACAATAGTAAGTTTTACATTTCTTCTTAAATGATTGAATTTGTCTAATTAAAGCTACATTGTTTCATTATAGTATATAGTTAACTAATTTAATAATACAAATATATGAATTAATACATTAGTATTTAACTTTAAGTACTAAATTTTATCAAATTATTAAAGGTTAAACTTTATCATTCATAATTTGTATTTTAATAATTAAACCTAAATTTTATAGATAGAGGATTTATATCAATTTAAATGATATTGTTATTAACAATAGATGTTTTTTTTCCAGTAATAAATTACCTTTACAAAGGTTTATTTAAACTTGTTGTTTTTCATATATGTACTTGATTTATGATACAGAGACGACTGGCTTGCCGAAGAATTTTTCTGCATCTGTAACTGATTCAGAAAATTGGCCTCGTTTGGTGCAGATTGCTTGGCAATTGCACAATGATATGGGAGAACTTGTTGAAGTAAAAAACTATATTGTTCGTCCTGAAGGTTTTACAATTCCTTATAATGCAGAGAAGATACATGGAATATCTACCAAAAGAGCTTTAGAGCAAGGTGTAGATCTTATTTTTGTTCTTAAAGAGTTTAATAAGGCAATATCTCAATCAAACTTTATTGTTGGTCATAATATTTCATTTGACATCAATATTATGGGTGCTGAGTTCTACAGGACTCAAATTACAACTTCCCTGATGGATGAAAAGACCATCGATACTAAGGAAAAGGCTACTGATTTTTGTGCGATTCCTGGTGGTAGAGGTGGTAAGTTTAAATGGCCTACACTTACTGAGCTTCACATAAAACTCTTTAATGAAGGATTTAATGAAGCTCATAATGCTTCTGCAGATGTGGAAGCCACAACTCGTTGTTTTCTTGAATTAATTCGCTTAGGGGTTATTAATTATGAGTTCTTAGGATGTGATGATGATTACAATAAACGGTATTCAGAACATAACCCTCATCCCTTTGAACTTTTAGGTCTTAATATCGATCCGTATATTCCTCTTGATAATGATAAGAAAGAACAAATAAGTGAGGAGGGTGATTCTCTAGAAAATGTTGTTGATCTTTCTGAAATGCAAGACCTCTCGTTCTCGCATTTACATTGTCATTCTTCTTATTCTGTATTGCAGGCTTCCTGTGGTATTTCAGACATTATTGAAAAAGCAAAATCTTACGGGATGCCTGCTGTAGCTTTGACAGATACTGGAAATATGTATGCCGCTTACAAGTTTGTTCGCGAGGCGATTAAGAATGATATAAAACCTATTCTTGGTTGTGAACTATATCTTACTGCCGATCATAAGATTAGAAAGTTTACTAAAGAAAATCCAGATCGACGTTCTACAGTAGTATTTTTAGCAAAGCATAGGGATGGTTACCATAATCTTGCCAAATTGAGTTCACAAGCTTTTATTGATGGACTTTATGCAGGTTGCCCTCGTATAGATAAAGAACTTTTGCTTGAACATAAGGAAGGTTTAATTGTAACTACAGGTGGATTGACAGCTGAAATCCCTGATCTTATTTTAAATGTTGGAGAGAGTCAGGCGGAAGAGGCTTTTAAGTGGTGGCATCAAATATTCGGAGATGATTTTTATGTTGAACTTATTCGTCATGGCTTGGATGAAGAGGAACATGTAAATCATGTTCTTTTATCTTTTGCACGAAAATATGGGGTTAAATATTTTGCATCGAATAATGTATATTATATTGAAAAAGAAGATGCCATATCACACGATATTCTTCTTTGTGTTAAAGATGGTGTACTTAAAGAAACTCCTATAGGTAGAGGTAGGGGGTTTCGATTTGGCTTCCCGAATGATGAGTTTTATTTTAAATCTCAAGATGAGATGAAGGCGCTTTTTAGAGATTTACCTGAATCTATTGCAACCACTCAAGAGATTGTTGATAAAATTGAAGTTTACGATTTAAAAAGAGATGTTTTACTTCCGGCTTTTGATATCCCTAAGGAATATATTGATGCTGAGGATGAAAAAGATGGTGGGAAACGAGGTGAGAATAATTATTTAAGACATTTAACATACGAGGGTGCTAAAAAGCGTTATGGCGAAATTACTGATGAAATTCGTGAGCGTCTTGATTTCGAGTTGTTGACTATTGAAAAGACAGGTTACCCAGGTTATTTTCTTATTGTTCAAGATTTTACGACTGAAGCACATAATCTAGGTGTATCTGTAGGTCCTGGTAGAGGATCTGCTGCTGGTTCTGCTGTTGCATACTGCACAGGTATCACAAATGTTGATCCTATTGCTTACAACTTACTTTTTGAGCGTTTTTTAAATCCAGATCGTATATCATTACCTGATATTGACATTGATTTTGATGATGAAGGACGTGGGAAGATTATTGACTTTGTTCTTGAAAAATACGGAGAGAGTCAGGTGGCACAAATAATTACTTATGGTACTATGGGAGCAAAGTCATCCATTAGAGATGCTGCCCGCGTATTGAATTTGCCATTGCATGAGGCAGACAGAATAGCTAAGCTTGTTCCTGATATATCGTTACACAAATTATTTAATTTATCAGAAGATAAACTAAAAGAAAAACTTAACGCCGACCAAATGCATATGGCGTCTCAGTTAAAAAGCATTGCTAAAGGTTCTGATCTTTCTGCTGAAACCTTAAATCGCGCGATTGCTATAGAAGGATCTGTTAGGAATACTGGTATTCATGCCTGTGGTGTAATTATTACGCCAAGTGATATTCGTGAACATGTTCCAATGGCAACCGCTAAGGATTCCTCTTTATTGGTTACTCAATTTGACAACTCTGTTGTTGAGGATGCAGGTCTTCTTAAGATGGACTTTTTAGGATTAAAGACCTTAAGTGTTATCAAAGATGCTATTGCTTTGATTAAAGAAAAACACGATATTAATATTGAGCCTGATGAAATTCCATTGGATGATGAACTTACTTATGAACTTTATCAAAAGGGTGCGACTAATGGAACTTTTCAATTTGAGTCGCCAGGTATGCAGAAACATCTTCGTGCTTTAAAACCTGATAAATTTGCCGATCTTATTGCGATGAATGCCCTTTATAGACCAGGGCCTCTGGAATATATTCCTAATTTTATAGCTCGGAAACATGGTAGAGAAGAGATTTCATACGATCTTGAGGGTATGGAGGATTATCTTGCAGAAACTTATGGAATTACGGTTTACCAAGAACAGGTGATGTTACTTTCTCAGAAGTTGGCTGGATTTTCTAAAGGTGACGCTGAC
Source organism: Bacteroidetes bacterium MED-G21 (assembly GCA_002457305.1). Lineage (GTDB taxonomy): Bacteria > Bacteroidota > Bacteroidia > Flavobacteriales > UBA7430 > MED-G21. The sequence continues at coordinate 12,519 of NTKG01000044.1, forward strand.
ATGCTTCGTAAAGCCATGGGTAAGAAAATCTTTTCATTACTGAAAAAAATGAAGCCACAATTTATTGATGGTTGTGCTGAGCGTAACCATGATCCTGAGGTAGCCGAGAAAGTATGGAAAGATTGGGAAGCTTTTGCTGCGTATGCTTTTAATAAATCGCATTCTACATGTTATTCTGTTATTGCCTTCCATACAGCCTATTTAAAGGCACATTATCCTGCAGAATATATGGCATCTGTACTAACTCATAACATGAACGATATAAAAAAAGTAACTTTTTTTATGGAAGAGTGTAAGCGTATGCATCTAAAAGTATTAGGTCCTGACATAAATGAATCTGCATACAAATTTAATGTTAATAAAAATGGTGAAATACGTTTTGGTTTAGGTGCTATTAAAGGCGTTGGAGAAGCAGCTGTTGATAATATTGTAAATGAACGTTTAGAAAATGGCTATTTCAATACAATATATGATCTAACAAAAAGAGTTGAATTACGTTCTGTAAATAAAAGAACACTTGAAAACCTTGCACTTTCAGGTGCTTTTGATTCATTTAAAAATGAACATAGAGCCATGTATTTTCATGAATTAAAGGAAGGGTACACGTTTTTAAATAAAACAATACGATATGGAAATGCATATCAAGAAAGTTTAGATGCACCTCCAGATTTGTTTGGGAGTACTGAAGGTGTTGAGTTGCCTGAACCTCCATTACCTGTTTGTGATGAGTGGGAAAGATTAGATTTGTTGGCAAGAGAGAAGGAAGTTGTTGGGATTTATATATCTGGTCATCCATTAGATGATTATGCTTTTGAAATTAAACATAACTGTAACCATACCATAGAAAAATTTAAGGATTTAGAATCAATTAAAAATCGTGATTTATCTTTTGCGGGCATAATTACTGATGTTCAACACAAAATTGATAAAAGAGGAAATCCTTATGGAGTTGTCTTAATGGAAGATTTTTCCGATTCAAAGGAGTTTATGTTCTTTAGAGACGATTATTTAAAATATAAAATGATGATGGTGCAAGGTGCTTTTGTGTATGTAAAGGCTCAAGTTCGAAAGCGTTCTTGGAATGATCAGTTAGAAATCAAAATATCTGCTATTAACCTTCTTTCAGATGTATTAGAGAAGCTAACCAAAAGTGTAACTCTGCGTATAAATCTGTTTGATGTAAATGAGGTTTTTGTTGATCAATTCAAAAATTTAATTGAAGAACATAAAGGCCCACATCAATTAAAGTTTCATGTATTCGATCCTGATGATTCAGTTTCTATCGACTTCTTATCTCGCTCTTATAAG
>NTKG01000045.1 GCA_002457305.1 Bacteroidetes bacterium MED-G21
ACAAATGCAAATTATGTTGAGTATAATCCTAATGCTAATGTAGATGACGATTCTTGCGTGGAATTAATTGTAGAAGGATGTACAGATGCTAATGCATGTAATTATAATGCTAATGCAAATACAAACGATGGATCTTGTTATAATAATAATTTAGGTTGTGGCTGTGATTCTCCTGCTGCATCTGCTGGTTATGATTGTGATGGAAATTGTTTAGTAGATACGGATGGAGATCAAGTATGTGATGAATTTGAAATTGTTGGATGTCAAGACCCAGATGCATCTAACTATAATGAAGAAGCAACTGATCCAGGTGATTGTATCTCATGGCAAGAGGCTTTTGATAGTTGTATAGAATCTGGTGGTGATGATGGTATTGGCCAAGATGATGTTAATGCTGCTTATGAAGCTGGATTGATTGATGGAGATGATGGAGTAAGCCAAGATGATGTTGACAATGCAGCTGCTACTGCTTATGAGCAAGGGGTTGCTTCGGTAACACCAGAAGATGGTATTGGTCAAGCTGATGTAGATGCTGCCTATGCAGCAGGTCTTGCTTCGGTAACACCAGAAGATGGTATTGGCCAAGATGATGTTAATGCTGCTTATGAAGCTGGATTGATGGATGGAGATGATGGCGTAAGCCAAGATGATGTTGACAATGCAGCTGCTACTGCTTATGAGCAAGGGGTTGCTTCGGTAACACCAGAAGATGGTATTGGTCAAGATGATGTAGATGCTGCATATGCTGCTGGTGCTGCTTCAGTAACACCTGAAGATGGAATAACACAAGCTGATGTAGATGCGCTTCAAGCTATATTAGATGAAGCATTAGCTGATAATAGTGGAGGTTCTTGTGAACCTATTTATATAGATTTACTACAAGGATGGAATATAATGGGTTATACACTTCCTTTTGCGCAAGATGTTACTGCAACTTTAGTTTCTATTGTTGATAATATTGAAATTGTTAAGAATAATGCTGCTGACGTATATTGGCCTGAGTTCTCCTTCAATGGAATTGGAGATTTTATTCCTGGTCAAGGTTATCAAATACGAATGTATAATAATTTAAATGGTTATACATTTCCTGATGTTGGAGGTCAAAGAATAGAATTAACCCCAACAGTTCCTCAGTGGGCTATAGATATGAAAGTTGAAACGCACCCTAATGATATTAGATCATTAGTTAGAGTAATTAATATGCTTGGTCAAGAAGTAGACCCTGAAAGACAAATCAAAGGAACTGTACTACTTTATCTATACAACGATGCCACAGTCAAAAAGAAAATAGTTGAATAAAATACTCAAGGTTGTATGTTATAGAGCCACTCTAATTAGAGTGGCTTTTTTATTCTCTAAACTTCTTTAAATCTTTCCAAAAGCGATTCGAACGAGAACCTTTAAGAGGAGTCTATTCACAGGTTATTTTTAAAAATAACTTGACCTTTTTTATTTCTTATATTTGTTATAATCTGAATTCTAAACTCTTATTTTTGCAGTCGTCAACTGACAAAATAAGTTAAGCAATTTTAATATCATTAGATAATGAAGTTTATTAACTGGACAAACGAGTCTGAAAGACTAAAAGAAAAACTTAAACAATTGTCTCCTGACAGTAAACCTAAATGGGGAAGAATGGATGCTCATCAAATGATCGAACATCTAATTTTAATTTTTGAAATGTCTAACGGAACTAAAATCGTAGAGGTGCATACTCCGGAGAAATATATTGATAAAACACAAGCCTTTCTATTGACTGACCGAGAAATGCCAAAAAATTATGTTGCAGAATTTATTCCTAAGGATCCTATTCCATATAAGTATTCTAATCTAAATTTAGCAATTGATGTGCTTTCAACTTCTATAGAAAAATACCACAGCTATTGGGAGGTAAATTGTGAAGACCTATGTAGTCACCCCGTTTTTGGAAGACTTAATAAAAACCTTTGGAATCGTGTTCACAATAAACATATTACCCATCATTTATTACAATTTGGAATAAAATAAACCTATAATTATCGAAGCAGATATTTTTTTTCTACCAATCCGTTATCATAGATATAGAATAGAAGTGTTCCTTTCTTATGTTCTTTTTGTTCCCTTCCTAAAACATCTATCATTTTTTAAGGCAATATTCCTGTAGTTTCCATGTGTACTCATCATCACCAAACAATAATTGACAAAGCTCATATAGCTTGTATACCAAAAATAAATTGAAATATTATAGGTCTTAGTATGCTTAATAGAATTGTAGAACATTATTCTAAGAGAGGTGCCATTCAAGAAAATTTAACTGTACGAATTCACGATTCAATATCTAAAATTATCGAAGATAACCGTGGAGTCGCTGAAATGATTGAAGCTTCTCACAACTGCATTCAGTGTAGAGGAGTCAGGCATTTTGGAAAAAGTATGAAAACCTCTAAGCTCACAGGAGAATTCATTGAAACAGACAAAACCCGAAAAGAGTTTTATGATTTTATAAAGACTTAAATATTACCTTACGAATACTTATAAAAATAAAAACCATAACGGTGTAAATTAAAAAAAATGCGAGTATGAATTCTATTAATCCAAGTACTAGCATAACCGAAATAATTAGTAATTGAAAACCCAAACCAAATGTTGATATACAAGTCATAAAATATTTTGACATTATTCCTCCTTTACTAGCGTTGCTATCAAGTGTGTAAATGATTTTATCAAAAGGACCGTAAAAAAGCTTGTACAATAAAAATAATTTATTCACGACACTTTGTTTTTCTCCCTTTAATGCTCTCGGTATTTTATTTTCAAAAACACGACTGGTTTTATCACCACCTAATTTATTTCTCAAAATAGTATAATAATAATTATACAGTGTTCCTTGTAATTGTAGACCGAAAAAAGAAAATAAACACATCCAATTATTGCTGCGTGTAATGTAACAAATAGAAATAAAAATTAAACCGTTTAATATGATGTCAGCAATAGAATCGAAATAGCGTCCAGTGTAAGATGGTTTTTGTTTTAAACGAGCTAATTCGCCATCTGCAGCATCTAAAACAGATTTCAAAATTAAAAAAAATCCAGCAATCCAATAGTATCCTTTTAGAATATAAAAAATACCAAACAACCCAGATATGATAAAACTAATTGTCACGTGAATAGGAGTGAATGAGGTGTTCTTTAGGGAGTTTGCTATAACTTTAGCTATAGGTCTGCCATAGTCTGAAAGATCAAGAAATTTATACTCTTTTGGTAATTTAGACATTTAATTACAGATAACTTTTTTGATTTATCTAACCTTAGAGTTAGTTCTTCATGTATAAGAATGTATACTACTTCAAATTTACAAAAATAATTTTCAGCCTCAGTATAATATTTTTAACACCAAACCCTCTAGAGTACTATTTATAATGATTTAATTATAAATCAAATAGCGTTAATTAAAGAGGTATAGAGACACTTGTTTTACGGTATATTTAGAATATAACTTACTCATTAGTGCCTTTTTCATTTGTTAACGACCTATTATTAAGGAATTCAAACTAGTAACAGGCAAGATTTTAGTGTTTAAAATAAGATAAGTTTTCTTAGTCTCGGGGGAGATTAATTAGATAGGTTACTCGTAGGTGAACTATTTTGTTGGATTAATTTATTTTTAGATATTTAACTAAACAAAAATCATTTTAATATGTGGGCTGAAGAAAATGGTAAATTAGTCAATAGTTATGAGTTTAAAGATTTTAAAGAGGCAATGTTATTTATAAATGAGGTTGCGAAGATTTGTGATGAAGTAAATCACCATCCAGAAATATATAATTGTTTTAATCGCATAAAATTATATCTATGCACTCACGACGCTCAAGATAATATTACTAAAAAAGACCATCATTTAGCAGGCTTAATTAATAAGATTGTTCTTTAACATAAGCTCATTAAAGTATACTCCTAGAATTTTCGAATTCTTTTTCATCATCTAAACGTATTTAAATCTCTCCAAAAGCATTTTTTTTATGAAATTGTTTTTTTAAGTTCAAAATAAACTACATGAAAATAGGAATTCAAGGAATTAAGGGGTCTTTTCATCATATTGTTGCTGAGCAATATTTTGGAGAAAATATTGATTTAGTAGAATGTATGCGGTTCAGTGAAATGCCCGCACTATTAAAAGAAAATAAAGCAGAAGTACTCGTTATGGCAATTGAAAATTCTATTGCTGGAGCAATTTTACCAAATTATGCACTAATAGATGAGTACAAGCTCAATATTTCTGGAGAACATTACTTGCCAATCCACCATAATTTAATGGCCTTAAAAGGTCAAAAAATAAAAGAAATTAAAGAAGTGTACTCTCATCCAATGGCATTGTTACAATGCCATAATTTTTTCAAGCTTTATCCACACATAAAATTAATTGAAGACACAGACACTGCAGAGGTTGCTAGGCGTATTCAAAAAGAAAAACTTATGAGTGTTGGTGCTATTGCTAGCAATGCAGCCGCAAATATATATGATCTTGAAGTGTTAGCCTCAGAAATTCAAACTATTAATAATAATGCTACGCGCTTCTTCATTCTTGATAATTCTCAAAAGAGCAAAAACCCTAATACTAATAAAGCATCTGTTAAATTTATAACAACCAACAAAACTGGAAGTTTAGCAGAAGTATTATGCATACTCTCAAAATATGATTTAAATTTATCAAAAATTCAATCCATGCCGATTATAGATAGGCCATGGAAGTATGCTTTTTTTGTTGATTTTACCTTCAATAGTTATATCGATTATTCGAATGCTATGCAAGAAGTAAAAGACAAAGTACTATTCTTAAATGTTTTGGGTGAGTACATTAAAAGCATGAACTCATAATTCAATAAGCAGAAAGACTATATAGCGTCACAGAATACTATTTCAATAACTGTTGTTCACGATAAATAGGTTTCTAAAGTTGATATGTCAGCTATACCCCAAAATATGACCGGTGGTTTGTTTACCTCATCTTTTCCTTCTAATTTTCATTCACTAAACTTCTTTAAATCCTTCCAAAAGCGGTTCGAACGAGAACCTACAAGGGCAGTCTTATAGTACAACTTAATATTTTTATTGAGTTGTCCATTTTATGATGCTACATACCATTGTTGTTTTCGAAAACTTTAACCATTGCCGATAAATCATGATCTTTTAAACCAAGTTTTATTGCTTGATTAAATAGATTATTCCAGAATCGGTTTGTAAGATAATAAATAAGAAAGCCTTACAGGTCAAGTTATTTTAAGCTTGGTCAATAATGAAGTCCACATTCCCTATTATCAACTTGTTTTGTTGGGTCATAATATATTGTTTCATTAGGGAGCTGGTGCTTTTCCAAATACGCCTTTAAATCTTTGTCTGAATAATTATAAAAAGGACTTACTTTTAAAACATCATCTTTAGAATATGATAATATGTTTAAACTATTCCTATGAGAAGTCTGATCTCTTCGAATGTTTGTAAACCATACGTCAGGATTATGAATTTTCATGGCGCGACGAAATGGTTCTAATTTCACTTGATCTGTAAATACAGTATGTTTTGGATCTTCAGTAGATGGAACACCTAGTGTTTGATTTCTATAGGCTACCGAATGTATTGGAACAAAAATTTGAATATTCAGTTTTAATCGTTCAATTAAATTTAAAGCAAATTTATATGTTTGAGACGTATTATAACCTGTATCAATCCATATTACACTGATTTTTGGGAATTGGCACACCACAGCATGCAATAGTGATGCAGAAAATGGTCCAAAGTTCGTTGTAATTATTGGTCTCTTTGCTTGAGACAATACCCGAGAAATGATTTCTTCAGGTGATTTGTCTCTAAACACTTTATTCTGTTCTTGAATATTTAATTTTCGGATTAAAATATCAGACATAAGGTTAAAATTTCATTTTTCTACAAATAGCTGATTAGTATAGATTTTAAAAATTTCCCAATGAGAAATTTACTTTTTCACGTATAATCTTTTCTATTTTAGTTCCTTTATTGGATTTTGAAAATTGTTCCAATGAATATTTATATTCTCTAACTTTATTAAATCTTAAATTTTTAACTTCTAAAATTAATTTTGAAGAATTGTTAAAATAGTATTCAGAAATATCTGAAGTTCTGTGTTCTGTATGAATAAGTTTTCCTTTCATTTTTTATATAAAGCCACTATTTATACTCATACAACCCCTACAATTAATTTGTATAAATAGCGGCATTTAATTTAAATTAAACTTTCTCCATGAATTGAGAAGTCAAGTCCTTTTTCTTCTATCTCATGACTTACTCTAATTGGAATGATAAGTGCAGTAATATTATAAATTAATAGAGAACCAAAGAATGTAAAAACACTTATAATTATTAGTGCATAAATATGGTTATAAAAGGTTGACGTTTCTCCATAAAATAGACCAACATCCTTTGCAAAAACACCTGTAAATAAAAGTCCTATAATTCCTCCCATACCATGACAGGCAAATACATCTAGTGAATCATCAATGTCAAAACGCTTAAAGAAAGAAAGAAAGAAATTACATATAATTCCACCAAAAGCTCCCATAAACATACTTTGGCTTAAGTTTACAAAGCCTGCAGCAGGTGTAATAATTACCAAACCTACTACCGCACCAATACACGCATCAATAACTTTAATTTTATGACCTTTAATTCCCTCCATTATTAACCAAGTAATCATACACATTGCTGACGCTGTATTAGTTGTCATAAATGCCAATATTGCATCTTGATTTGCACCAAGCGCAGATCCTGAATTAAATCCAAACCAGCCAAACCATAACATTCCGGTTCCAAGTAAAACATAACTGGTGTTGTAAGATTTTAAATGATTGAATTTTCTTTTACCGAGATAAATTGCTCCGGCTAAAGATGCAAATCCTGCAGATATATGTACAACAGCACCACCAGCAAAATCTAGGACTCCCCATTTATTCAAAAAACCATCTGGATGCCAAGTCCAATGTGCTAATGGGCAATAAATTAACAGACAAAACAGGCTCATAAACAATAGAAAAGCATTAAAATTTATACGCTCTATAAAACTCCCTGATGTAATAGCTGGGGCAATAATTGCAAATTTCATTTGAAAAAGCGCAAATAAAAGAAGTGGGATTTCTAAAGATAATTTAGAGTGATTAAGAGTCACATCTTTTAATAAAATATGTTGAAATGGGTTCCCAATTAATCCATAAATACTATCTCCAAACGACAAACTAAATCCAACAGTAACCCAAATTAAACTTATTAAACCTAATGCCATAAAGCTTAAGAGCATTGTAGATATAATATTTTTTTGACTTACCATTCCGCCATAAAAAAAAGATAAGCCAGGAGTCATAATAAAGACAAGGCAAGTAGCAGTTGTTACCCATGCAATATCTGCTGAGTTACCACTTTTAAAATCATCTAAAATTAATTCTTCACAAGAAAACAATGCCACAATACAAAATGTAATAATTGTTGCCAGAAAAAAGATTGATTTTTTGTTCATAAAACGAATAATTTAATTTTTGTAAATTTCGCAATTATTAATATTATTGATGGAAAAATTAATGAAAACTGTTTTTTTTATGAAATTGATTATTTTTTACGCGTAATAAGGTGAATTATGTTTTTTTAATTAAAATAAGAACTAATGAAATACGAAATTGATGAAATTGATTTGGAGATTTTAAAGATTTTGACTTCAAATGCGAAAATTTCTTTCACAGATTTGGCCTCAATAATCATAGTTTCTCCTAGCACTGTTCATGTTAGAGTAAAAAAAATGGAGGAAGCTGGAATTATAAAAAACTTCACAATAAATATTGATTATAAAATGCTTGGCTTTACGTTTACTGGGTATTTGGGTGTTTTTTTAGATAATTCTAATGTGTATGAAAAAGTTGTATCTGAATTGAAATTAATCACACAAATTACAGTAATTGACTTCACCACAGGTCCTTTTAGTGTGTTTTGTAAAATTCGTTCTAGAGATTCTGAATCTGCAAGAGATGTTTTAAGAAAAATTCAATCTATAGTCGGTATACAGAGAACTGAGACGTTTTTATCAATGGATGAAATTTTAAACGAAAAAAATTCTCTTATTAACTCTATCAAATTATAAAATGTATTTAATTTAAAATAAATATTAAGATTAATAACTTATGACAAAAAAAATCCTATTGTTTGCTTTACTCTGGAGCAACATATTTTCAATAAGAGGGCAAGAAAATCAAGTTGGGAATTGGCTTATATATATTGGAAATAAAGAATTAAAAAACTCATTGAATTGGCATCACGAAATTCAACACAGAAACTATAATTTTTTTGGAGAATTAGAACAATTACTTCTTAGGACTGGAATTGGATATAATGCAAATGCAAACAATAACATTTTATTGGGATATGGCTTTATAGACAGCCGAAACTTATTAGAAAAAACTGATCAAATTTTAAAAGTTAATGAACACAGAATATATCAACAACTGATTTCAAAACAAGCTATTGGCAAATTAAAAGTTCAACACAGATATCGATTTGAACAAAGGTTCGTAGAGGATAAATTTAAACTCCGATATCGATACTTCTTAAGTCTTAGAATTCCCTTTTTAAAAACCTCAGAAAAATATTACATCTCTGCATACAATGAACTCTTCATTAATGCAAATAGTGAAAATACGTTTGACAGAAACAGAATCTATGGAGGGTTTGGGTACTCATTGAATTCAAATATTAAATTTGAATTAGGTTATATGAATCAAATATTTAAATCTTCTTCTAGAGATCAAGTCAATTTAATATGCTTTTTTAACTTTTAATTTTTTCAAATCATTCCAAAAGTATTTCGAATTAGAATATATGAGGAAAGCTATACATGTCAGGTTATTTTTAAAAAAAACTTAAACAATTTTATTTCTTGTACATTTAGAGCTTAAAATTGATCATATGAAAACCCTTCTAATAAATTTGATATTCGGATTAATATCTTACACCATAATAGCGCAACCAGAATTGAATTCATGGCTTATGAATATTTCTGGTGAAACAGGTTATAATAATCAACCCAGCAATGTTCAATCAATTCATTACACAAATACTGATGTGTATATAAGTTGTTCATGTATTCCAGGATATGATATTGGCCCTTGGGCAGGAAACCCTAATCAAGCAGAAAATCAAAATTTTTGTTTTAAAATTACGCGAAGCCCTCAACAAGCTAATAATTATCAAGCTACAGGAATGGGACATATTGGTGTTTGGTCAAATGGCGTATCGGTCTTTAATGCTAAAGATGCATTTTCATATAATAATCAAGGTATATGGAATCAAGATGCTTTCGTTTTTGAAGGCAGTTCTTTTGATGAGTGTTTAGGTCATCCCGCACCAAATGGAGAATATCACAACCATATTAATCCTACCTGTTTGTATGATGATTTGGATGATCAAAATCATTCACCAATTATTGGATATGCATTTGATGGATTTCCTATCTATGGCGCTTACGCTTATGAAAACTCTGATGGTACCGGAGCAATTAAAAGAATGGAGACCAGTTATAAGCTGAGAGAAATAGTTGAAAGAAGCTCTCTTCCCGATGGCACAATTTTAAATCCTAATCAGCATGGCCCAACTGTTTCTTCTCAAAACCCTTTGGGTAATTATCTTGAAGATTATGAATACAAAGAAGGGTATGGAGATTTAAATGAATTTAATGGTAGGTATTGTATAACTCCTGAATATCCTGAAGGTACATTTGCATATTTTGTTACCATTAGTGAGAGTGGCTTACCTGAATATCCTTATGTTATCGGTACAAATTATTATGGCGTTGTTCAGTCAGGAAATACTGGACCACAATCTGGACACAATTCAATACCTAACTCCGCAAATTCTTATGATTTAAATATAGATGTAAAGGAGGTTGAATTTAATTTATTTCCAAACCCTATCGATGAGGTCGTTTATCTAAATACTTCGTATGATGGAATAATTTCAGTTTATAATTTACTAGGAGAAGTTTTATTTGTGAAAAATCATAGAAACTCAGTTTCAGCAATTAATTTAGAGAATTACTCTTCTGGAATTTATATAATTAAATTCAATTCTGATGAACTTACATACACAAAGAATTTACTTAAGAACTGAGTTAAAAATTTAATGATTAAAATAAGTGTTCATTTTGAAATAGAGCTCATATAAATAGTTTTAGAAAAGCCACCTTAATAAGGTGCTTTTTTATTTTCTATACTTCTTTCAAATTATTTCTGAAGTGATTAGAAATAAAAACCAATAGAAGAGCACTACATTTCAAGTTATTTTTTAAAATAAAATCATCTTATTTATTTTATATATTTGACCTGTATTAAATAAACCGAATCTCTAATATAATATGAAAAAAAGTGAACAAAAATTTGTTACGTTAATCGTACTTGTGTTTTCATTTACTCAAATTAATGCTCAAACGATTACTCCTGAGTCTTTTCAACAGGCACCGATAAATACCGGAGCAAATATGACAGTTGGTATTAGTGATTCTAATTTTGATCAGTTTGAAGGTGGTCAAATTGGAGCCTTTTATGATTTAGACGGAAATGGCACCCTGGAATGTGTTGGTTTGACGACAGGAATTAATACTGGTTTTATTGGTCTTTCCATTTGGGGTGATGACTCATCAACTCCTGAATTAGACGGTTTAAGCTCAGGAGCTGTTCCTCAATTTGCTATTTTACATGATGGTAATATCTTTTTGGTAGATGAGATTCCTCAATTTACTGGATATGTTACTAATGGTATTTTTAATATTAATGATGCAGTTATTTACGATGGTTTTGGATGTACAGACTCTTTAGCATGCAACTATAATTCTGAAGCTAATACCAATAATGGATCTTGTTTATATCCTGAACAAGGATACAACTGTGATGGAAATATGACAGTTGAACCTTGGGATAATTCATTATATATCTCAGAAAGTAATGGTACTTACTCTTATCCAATTGTTACAGATAATAATTACTCAGTTATTTTCACCCCTGGAATATTAAGTGATTTTATTGGAGGAGAGTTACTAGCATTTAATAACGGATTTCCAGTATCAGCTCCTAGTATAATTGCTGATGATGGTGCTGGTGGCGTCCCAGTAATTGGTAAAGACAATAATTGTATAGATTGTGATCATTTACCAATGCCTGGGGATGAGATTGAATTTGCAATTTTATATAACTCAGTTATAATAAATATAAACATTTCTCCCCCTATTACTTACATTCAGAATTCTTTCATTACGATCACTGATACTAATTTAACTTTCACTATCGGTGGCGAGGAAGTTACTATAGACTGTATGGACTCACTTGCTTGTAACTATAATCCTGATGCGAATATGACCGATGGATCTTGTTTATATCCTGAACAAGGATACAACTGTGATGGTAATATCACTGCTCAGATTGGTGATATAATGGAGGGTGGATATTTATTCTATTTAGATGAAACAAGCCAGTACGGATTTGTTGCTGCCATGGAAGATTTAGATGGAACTTATAAATGGGGATGCAATGCAGAATATGTTGATGGAGCAGATGGAACCGATTTAGGTACAGGTTTTAAGAATACAATGGATATAGTAAATCAAGGGTGTACTGGAGAGAATGGAGTTTTAAATGCGGCAGAGGCTGCCTATACATATGAAATCGGAGGCTATAACGACTGGTATTTACCATCACAAAATGAACTTTTTGAAATTTATAACACTATAGGAGGTGGAGGTCCAGTAGGCAATATTGGAGGTTTTTATTCTAACGATTTGCCTTATTATTGGTCTTCCTCTGAGGACAATAGTTATACAGCGTGGATCATTCGTTTCAATAATGGGTCAACAGGTAATGACGGCAAGGTAAGTGATTATAGGGTTCGTGTTATCAGAGCCTTCGGAAATTTGATAATTGGTTGTATGGATAGTATAGCCTGTAATTATAACTCTGAAGCTATTATGGCAGACGGAAGTTGTGAGTATCCTGATTCAGGTTATGACTGTGATGGATCGTGTTTAAATGATTTAGACCTAGATGGTATTTGTGATGAATTTGAAATTTTAGGTTGTGTTGACACACTTGCATGTAACTACAATGAATATTCAACAGATATTGGTGATTGTTTATACCCTTCTGCCTGTGACAGTTGTTCAGGTTCAACTGATGGTTCAGGTTATATTATTGACAATGATACAGATAACGATGGAATTTGTAATATAGACGAAGTTATAGGCTGTATGGATTCAATTGCTTGCAATTATAATGAATTAGCTACTGATTCAGCTGCTTGTAACTATCCTGAAACATATTACGACTGTAATCAAGTTTGTCTCAATGATTATGATGATGACGGCATTTGTGATGAATTAGAAGTTTTAGGTTGTGTTGATACCCTAGCATGTAATTATAATGCATCAGCAACACAGCAATTTATCTCAGTAGTTTTCATAGAAGATTCGATAATTTTAGTTGACAATTGTATATATCCAACTGAATGTGAAAATTGCTCTGGTGAAACAGATGGAACAGGCTTTATAATAAATAATGACATCGACGGCGATGGGGTTTGTGATGCGGATGAAATAGCTGGTTGCACAGATTCAACAGCGTGTAATTTTAATTCAAGTGCAACAGATGATGATCAATCGTGTTTTTATCAAGAACTTTATTTTGACTGTGATGGAAACTGTATAAATGACATAGACAGCGATGGTGAATGTGATGAAGAAGATAACTGTATATATGTGATTAATCCAGATCAAGAAGATACTGATAACGACGGAGTGGGAGATGCCTGTGATGATGATGATGTTGGAATAGAGGAATTAGATGCTCAAACACCTCTATTAATTAAAATGATTGATGTGTTGGGTAGGGAACAAAAAGAACATCAAAAAGGAATACTTCTTTTTTACATCTATGATAATGGAAAGGTAGAGAAACGTCTAATTTATTAGATTATTATTTTAAAAACATCTAAAGATATTTATTAAAGAAAACTTCTAACAAGAACCTAAATAGAATCTTTAAGCTCAATTTATTTTAAAATAAATTGAGCTTTTTATTTTTATATTTAAGAATTAGAAACTCTCATTATGAAAAGACTACTTATTACACTAATATTTGTTTATATATTTATTTTACCGTCTTGTTACCCCTCATACGTTGCTAGTTCTGGCGATGTATTAGATAAAGGAAAAGCATCATTAAACATAAACGCTTTTGCACCTATTATTAACCCAGGCTTTGCATTACGTTATGGTATTGGCAACAATAATGAACTTCACATTCAATCTTCAATTTTATCCAATGAAATAGGATTTAGACACTCAATTAATAAAATAAATTCTTCTACAAAATCTAGTTTAGGTTTGACACTTGGTAGGGGTTACTTTTCATATGGTACTGGTGAATTTGTCGATGAGCCATCTTTATGGGACCCTAGTGACACAACTTCTCAAGAGGTAATTAAGAATACTTATGCAGCTTTAATTCGCGCACCATTTATTTTTAGTTGGAGCGAAAAAGAAGATAAGCTTATTATGTTTGGACATATTGCTCCAACGCTGGCAATAAAAAATTATGATACAGAACTTGGCGTATCATTTAGTTTAGGAGCTCATGTAAAAATTAAAAATAATTTTGGGCTCTGTATTTCTCCATTTTTACACCTACCATTAAGTGGCTATCCTTCAGGAGATGAAACTTTTTTAGGACAAAAAAACGTTAACCCACTTTTTTTATACAATTTTGGGATTATGGTGGGAGTT
>NTKG01000046.1 GCA_002457305.1 Bacteroidetes bacterium MED-G21
TTGACCAATTCCCTCACACCTCTCACGTTGAAAGTATAGCACTTTTTGAAAAATAATTTTCAAATACTATATATTTTCAATAACGATTGCAGATGCACCACCTCCGCCATTACATATACCTGCAGCACCATACTTTCCATTATTTTGCTTTAATACATTTATAAGTGTAACCACAATACGAGAACCCGAATTACCTAATGGGTGTCCTAAAGACACAGCTCCCCCATTTACATTAACTTTTTCAGCATCTAAACCAAGCTTTTTAATATTAGCTAAACCCACTACAGAAAAAGCTTCATTAAGTTCCCAATAATCCACATCATTCATTGCCAGTCCAGCTTTAGCAACTGCGATGGGGACAGCTTTTGCAGGAGCTGTGGTAAACCATTCTGGTTCATGAGCTGCATCTGCAAATGAATTAATCTTAGCAAGAGGTGTAATCCCTAATTCTAAAGCTTTATCAGAAGACATTAAAATTAAAGCAGATGCACCATCATTAATTGTAGAAGCATTACCCGCAGTAACAGTTCCATCTTTTTTAAATACTGTACGCAACTTTAAAAATTTCTCTTTATTGATGTTTTTATATTCTTCATCCTCAGAAACAATAAGTGCATCTCCACGCCTTTGAGGGACTTCTACAGGTACAACCTCATCAGAAAATTTACCAGAGCTCCAAGCAGCAGCAGAACGATCGTATGATGCCAGAGCAAATCCATCTTGTTCTTCTCTTGAAAAATTCATCTCATCAGCGCATTTTTCTGCACAAACACCCATATGAACTTTATTGTAAACATCTGTAAGACCATCCTTTACCAAACCATCAATAAGAACGCCGTCACCCAAACGATATCCATTTCGAGCTTTATCCATATAATAAGGTACCAAAGACATGTTTTCCATACCACCTGCTATTACAATATCATTATCACCAGCCTTAATACTCTGTGCTGCCATCATAATGGCCTTCATTCCTGAAGCACATACTTTATTTATGGTGGTACATGGAACATCTGTAGTTAAACCAGCATCAATCGCAGCTTGTCTTGCAGGAGCCTGCCCCGTATTTGCTTGTAAAACATTGCCCATAATAACCTCCTGAACTAAAGAAGGGTTAAGGTTTATTTTACTTAAAGCCCCTTTAATGGCAGCTGCGCCTAATTTTGGAGCAGAAACAGATGATAATACACCACCAAAGCTCCCCATTGGCGTACGAACAGCAGATACTACAACAACATCTTTCATATCAAAACTATTAAAATTTTATAAAATATTATAAGAAGTAAAAAAGCACTTCAATTAAAATTGATTTTGGTTTTATAAGTTGTAAACTTACAAAAAATGAAGACTAAATTCGACACAGTATAACTTTGGAAGAAATACAATTTTGTTTAAGTTCGTAGGAAAGGAATTTTATATGAAAAAGTTATTTGAACTCATAAGAAATCAGCACAATTCTATATACAGAATTAGCCTTTTTGTTGTTGCTATTCTTATTGGTGTTTATTTAATGCCGAGAAAAAAAAGCTTTAAATATGAGCCAATTGAAGGTAAGCCATGGCCACATGAAAGTTTAATTTCGGATATGGAGTTTTCAATTCTAAAACCTGCCGATAAAATTTCTGAAGAAAAAGAACAGATTCAAAATCAAAAAAACTACTTTTTTAGGCAAGATCAAACTAAAGAAGTTGCAGCAAGAATAAAATTAAATGATGAACTAGAAAATTATATATCAAATAAATTAAAAAACCGTCCTAAATTAAGAAGTAAGGCTGAGCATGAAAAACACATCCTTAATATCAAAAATAAAATTAATTCTACATGGGAGAGCATTTATAAAAAAGGGGTCATTCAAAACAATGGAAACATTGAAGGAAAAGACCCAAATTATGTTATATATGTAGATAATGGAGATGGCTCAAGCGCTCGTTATTTAAGTGATTTTTTCACTATTAATCAAGCAACTGAACAAATTAAAAACATAAATATATCTTCTAAGGAGGACTATAATGAAGCAGTTAATTTATTAATTGAAGCATTAATTCAAAATATACTTTTTAATAAAAATGACACAGATTTACATTTAGAAACGGAACTAGATAAAATTTCTAAAGTTAGTGGAAAAGTTAGTGTTGGTGAATTAATTGTATCGAAAGGAGAACTTGTTCAACAAAAAACATATTTAAAACTCATTTCATACAAAAAAGAATTTGAAGGAAAACAACTAAGTGCTAGAGCTAATAAATTTATTGTCACGGGTCAAGTCCTTTTATTTAGCTTGTGCTTTTTGATCATTTTCTTATTTATAATGAAAAATAAAAAGAGCGTTTTTAAAGACACAAACGCTATTAAATTTATTCTATTAAACATATTATTGTTCATAGCATTAGCTAGATTTTCTCTAATATTCTCTAACAACCAATTAATTTACATTGTACCGTTTTGTGCACTTCCACTAATAATAAGATCATTTTATGATTTACGATTAGCACTATTTGTGTATACAATTACCATCGTATTGGTTGGTTGGTTGGCTCCTGCACCATTTCATTTTGTATTTATTCAACTAATGGCGGGAATACTTTCTGTATTGACTATAGAAAATCTCTACAAACGCTCAGATCTATTTGTTTCAGTGTCAAAAATTGCCGTTGTTTATTTAATTACTTTTTTAGGTATATCACTTATCACAAAAGGCGATATTTTTGGTCAAGATTACATTATCTATGGCTATTTAATAATCAGTGCATTTTTAACACTTTTTTCATATCAATTGGTTTACGTATATGAAAAATTATTCTCATTAGTATCAGATATCTCTCTTTTAGAATTAACTGATACAAACCACCCCATTTTAAAAGAAATGGCCGAAAAAGCGCCTGGAACCTTCCAGCACTCTCTTCAGGTAAGTAATTTAGCTGAACAAGCGATTATGGAAATTGGTGGAAATGTACTCTTAGGAAGAGCAGGTGCAATGTATCATGACATTGGAAAAATGGATAACCCACTATTTTTTATAGAAAATCAAATGGCTGGAGTAAACCCACACGATGAACTCTCAGCCGATGAAAGTGCTAAAGTCATTATTTCACATGTCATAAAAGGTATTGAAAAAGCAAAAAAATACAATCTTCCAGAACAAATTATCGATTTTATCAGAACACATCATGGCGACAGTATGGTTCAATATTTTTACCGTCAATACGTTACAAAATTCCCAGAAAAAATGGATCATACTGAGCAATTTAGTTATCCAGGACCAAAACCCTTTTCAAAAGAAACTGCGGTACTCATGATGGCCGACTCTGTAGAAGCTGCCACGCGAAGTTTACCTGAAAAAAATCCTGAAAAAATAAGTACTCTAGTCAATAACATTATTCAAAACCAAATGAATAATGGGCAATTTGACAATGCATATATAACACTTAAAGAAATTGGGCTCATCAAAAAAATCTTTATTAAAAAGCTACAAAACATTCACCATTCGCGAATTGAGTATCCAAGTTCATAAAGCAATAGCCACATAATTGTAGTTATTAATTCTTAATAAAAAACAATTAAAAAAGGTTTGTTTACATAAAATAGGAAGTTATATTTGCACACCTCAATTGAGGCAGTTCATTAACAACAGGAGAGGTGGCTGAGTGGCTGAAAGCGGCACCCTGCTAAGGTGTTATACTCGTAAGAGTATCGGGGGTTCGAATCCCTTCCTCTCCGCATTAATAAGAATCGCAAAAAAATTCGGGGTGTAGCGTAGCCCGGTTATCGCGCCTCGTTTGGGACGAGGAGGTCGCAGGTTCGAATCCTGCCACCCCGACTATTTTTTTGTCTGATTTATTAATTTCCCCATATATTATGGGCTCGTAGCTCAGCTGGATAGAGCACCTCCCTTCTAAGGAGGCGGTCGTAGGTTCGAATCCTACCGGGCTCACAAAAAGGCCACTCAGTGTGGCCTTTTTTTATCTCACAACTTCTATCTGCAAATCTAACTGTGTCTATTTATAAATAATGAAAACACAAAAAACCCCTACATTGTAGGGGTTTATTGGGGGGAGTCAGTCCTTAAGACTGATAAAAAGCCCTAATTACTCAGGACTAATACACTCTACTTTTAAACAAAAACCAAATAGAGCTAATTCACTTATATAAAAAAAAGAAAGATAAACTTTATAAAATCTTTTGGTAATCTTCCTAAAAAAACTGACTTTTAAAAACTAATTTTTAAAATTAAGGATTCCAAATATATAATTTTTCAACAAAATAAAAAACCAAACTATAACTAAATTAAGTTATTAATGGCAGATCGAATTGAAAAATATTTGAATTTAAAACCCGATTCAATTAATTTTTTTGAGGAAATTCTACTTCCGTTAAGTAATATGGAAGCCATTTTACCAAAAATTGTTTTTAAGAACCAAGAAGGAATATTAGGAAGCAATAATGGTTTATTAAGTAACTCAGCAATAATAAATGTCAAGTCATTATTTGTAATAGCCTCAGGTGCTACGCCATTATATACCCCAGAAGGAATATATTCATTAATTATATTTGCATAAATAGCACACAAATCATCTATATGAATCCAAGGAATAAATTGCTTACCAGATCCTAAAGCTGCTCCTAACCACCAAATAATAGGAAACACCATTTTTGGTAATGCACCACCTTCTGATGACAATACAATTCCTGTACGCACTTTAGAAACTTTGCATTCCAAATTTACAAATTGATCTGCTTTAGCTTCCCAATGGGCGCATAATTGACCCAAATAATCATCAGCATTATGATCTTGCTCTGTATAAATTTGATCAGAAGTTATTGTACCATACCAACCTACTGCTGATGAAGACACAAAGGACTTTAAAGGAATGTCTAATTCTTTAATTTTTTGATATAAAAACTCAGCACTTTCTACTCTACTTGAATAAATTTTCTGCTTTTGTTTCTTTGTCCACCTACTATCAGAGATATTAGTCCCGGCAAGATGAACAATACAATCAACGCCTTTCAATGCATCTTCATCGATTAATAACTTTGAAGGATCCCAAAAATACTGTTTAACATCTAGGTCACTAGATGGATTTCTGGTTAAAATGGCAACATCATAGTTCATTCCTAACAAAACCTTAGTTAAAGAGGAACCAACCAAACCACTTCCGCCTGTAATTAATATTTTCATTTACCAACTATTTCTCTCAAAGTATAAAAATATCTATTCCTATTCTTAACTTTATACAAAATTAATGAAAAGGACCTTAATTACTAGAGTTTAAACAAGTGTGTTACAAAATCACGAACTACCAAAAAGTATTTCTGCAAAAGAACTGAATGAAATTATAAACTCGGCGGAAAAGATTCAAATTGTTGATGTACGTGAACATTTTGAGTGGGACATTTGTCATATTGAGGGTGCTCTTAATATTCCCATGAATTTAATAGTTGAATCCATAGATAAAATCTCTGAAGACATCACAACAGTAGTTATGTGTCATCATGGGGTAAGAAGTATGAACGTGATTCAGTATTTAGAAAGTAAAGGATATAAAAACCTGATAAATTTAGAAGGCGGTATTCACGCCTGGGCAACTAAAATTGATCCTAATATGACTAAGTATTAGTTGGAAATACTTGAAATTAAAAGTACTTGAAATACCAAAACTCATTAACGTACTAACGTGTTAATAAATACGAACATCAAGTAATACTTCTTCTCCAACCTCATCATTCAGCATTTTTTTAATTTTTTGACGAGCATAAGACAACTCCTGTTTTAAGGCTGCATTACTTAACTTAACAAATAAAATACGCTTTTCAACTTCAATTTTAACGGTGTATTTTGTCACTGAAGGTCCCATAAGTTTGTCCCATGAAGTAATGATGTGGGCTTCATTAAACTTTGATGTGATATCATAATTCTTTAAAAGCTCTTTAATAACTTCTCCTATAGGTTGTCCTTTTGATCTTCTCATTTTACAATACCGTCTTCAATATCAAAAATTTTATATGAATCATCAATCTTTTTAATAATCTCTTCTGTTCGCTCTTTATGAGTATCCGTAATGAAAATCTGTCCAAAATGGTGTTCTGAAACCAATCGTACTATGGATTCAACTCGTGTATCATCTAATTTATCAAAAATATCATCCAAAAGCAATAAAGGTTTATACCCAACTAAATGCTTTATAAAATCAAATTGTGCCAACTTTAATGCAATTAAATAAGTCTTTTGCTGACCTTGAGAGCCTTGCTTTTTAATAGAAAAATCAGCTATTTTAAATAACAAATCATCTTTGTGTGTACCACAGGTAGTGTACTGTAAAACTTTATCTTTGGTTAAACTCTCGTCTAATAATGTACTTAAATTTTCATCATGTAATTGTGATTTGTATTCCAAGCTCACTTTTTCCTTTGAACTAGATATAGATTTATAATATTTTTGAAAAATAGGGTTAAACTTGAGCATAAACTCTGAACGCTTGGCATGAATTTTAGTCCCTAAATCTATGAGTTGTTCATTATAAACACCTAAAGTCGTTGGATCGTAGGTGAAATTTGCCGCAAAATACTTTAACAAAGCATTACGCTGAGAAACAACCTGATTGTACTTTATAATGTATTGAAGGTAAATTTTATCTGATTGAGAGATGACACCATCCATAAATTTCCGACGTGTTTCACTTCCTTCAATAATTAAGTTCCTATCTGCTGGTGATATAATCACTAAAGGAAACAGTCCGATATGATCGGCGAGCTTATCGTATTCTTTTTTATTTCGTTTAAAAACTTTTTTTTGACCGCGCTTTACGCCACAAAAAACTTTATCTACTTGATCTTTTCTGTCGAACGTTCCTTCAATTGTAAAAAACTGCTTTTCGAAATTAATATTTTGCGTATCTATCGAATTAAAATAACTCTTACAAAAACACATGTAATAGATCGCATCTAATAAATTAGTCTTCCCAGTGCCATTGTTACCTACGAAACAATTGATATTTGAAGAAAAATTTAATTGTGCTTCTTCATAATTTTTAAACTGGATTAGACAGAGATCTTTTAAATACATGAAATTTATTTTTGGTAAAAATAAGACCTGTATTTATATTTATGATGTTCATTTAATAATTTCTTTTATTTTTGTGCTTCAAATAAACAAACAAGCAAGAAAATGGCTGACAATAAAAACAAAACACCAGATCAATTAAAAACGATTGAAGAAAGCTTAACAAAAGCAGAAATGTATGTTGAAGATAACAAGAATACCCTCATGGGTATCGTTCTTGCTATAATCGTCTGTTTTAGTGCGTTTTTCTCATACGATCGCTTCTACATGCAGCCTAAAGAAAATAATGCCAGCACGGAGATTTATATGGCTGAAAAGAAATTTGAACAAAACAAGTTTCAAGAAGCTCTTGATGGTGATGAACAATATGCTGGATTACTCGAAATTATAGATTCTTACAGCGGAACAAAAACAGCTAATTTAGCTGAATATTATGCGGGTATTTCTTATTTAAGATTAGGAGATGCAGAAGCTGCAATTGAGCATTTAGACAATTTCTCTTCTGATGACGGCATCCTAGCTCCTATTTCTAAGGGGGCTATTGGAGATGCTTTCTCTGAATTAGGTCAGGATGAAGAAGCGCTAGAATACTACATCAAGGCAGCAGAACTTAGAACAAACAATTTTACGACTCCAGTTTATTTAATGAAAGCTGCTAATGCTGCTTATTCATTAGGTCAAAAAGATAAAGCATTGAATCTTTATACGCGAATAGAAAATGAATTTGCGACTTCAAGAGAAGGACAAAACATTGGTAAATACATTGCGCGTATTACTTCAGCAAAATAGCAGATGGCTTCTAAGAACCTATCTCATTACGATAAAAGCTCAATCCCAAACGCAGAAGGTCTGCGCTTTGGGATTGTTGTTTCTGAATGGAATTCTGAAATCACCGAGGGACTTTACCAAGGAGCTCATCAAACACTATTAGACAATGGTGTAGCTCCAGAAGATATTTTAAGAATGAATGTTCCTGGAAGTTTTGAACTCACCTTTGGTGCATCCGTTTTAGGCGAAACCACCGATGTAGATGCAATCATCACACTAGGTTCTGTTATACAAGGAGAAACAAAACACTTTGACTTTGTTTGCCAAGGCGTAAGCAATGGTATTACACAACTAAATATAACGCTAGACATTCCTGTTATTTTTGGTCTACTTACAGACAACACCTTACAACAAGCAATTGACCGATCTGGTGGAAAACTTGGTAATAAAGGAATTGAATGCGCCATTGCAGCGATTAAAATGGCCTCTATCAATCAAATTTTGAGAGCTGAGTAAAAACTCAAATGCTACAAAATATAATTTCCTACTTTTGAATCACTTAATTTAAATCAAAATGATGAAAAAACTAATTTCACTAGGCATTTTATGCACTTTGATAATATGTTCTTGTTCGCAAACAGAAACTATTAAAGACACTACAAACAATACAGAAAAAGTAAAAAGTAACTTTAACTTTCAAACTGAAACATTTGCAGACCTAAAGATTCTAAGATACCAAGTACCAGGATTCGAAAAACTTTCACGACAGCAGCAAAAGTTAGTTTACTATTTGAGCGAAGCTGGTTATGCAGGTAGAGATATCATTTGGGACCAAAACTACCGCCATAACCTCTCAATTCGAAGGGCCTTAGAAAAGATTATAAATGAATGGGATGGAAATCGAAACACTTTAAATTGGGATAACTTTATGACTTATACCAAACGTGTTTGGTTCTCTAATGGAATTCACCACCATTATTCAATGGATAAATTTACACCAGAATTTTCTGAATATTATTTTACCGGATTAATGAAAGCTGTAGGTGCATCGCTTAATGATGAAGCTCTAAAAGCAATGTTTGACCCTACTTTTGATGCAAAAAAGGTCAACTTAGATCCAAGTAAAGGATTGGTCTTAGGGTCGGCAGTAAACTTTTACGATCCAGATATTAATGAATCAGAAGTAGATGCATATTTTACCTCAATTAAGGATAGTGAAACAAATGAGCCTGTTTCATACGGTATTAATTCAAAATTAATTCGTGGAAAAGAAGGTATTGAAGAGAAAGTATACAAGCTAAAGGGCATGTATGGTGAAGCAATTGCTGAGATCATTGGTTGGTTAGAAAAAGCTATATCTGTGGCAGAAAACCAAGCACAAGCATATGCACTTAAGCTACTTGTTGAATATTATAAAACAGGAGACCTAAAAACCTGGGACGCATATAATATTGCATGGGTAAATGCTACAAAAGGAGATATCGACTACATCAATTCTTTTATCGAAGTGTATAACGACCCTAAAGGCTATACCGGTTCTTTTGAGTCTATTGTTGAGATCACTGACTTTGAAGCTTCTGCTCAAATGAAAGTACTTTCAGATAATGCACAATGGTTTGAAGACAATTCGTCTATAATGGAAGAACATAAAAAGAAAAAAATTACTGGTATTTCTTACAAGGTTATATCAGTTGCATCCGAGTCTGGCGATGCCTCCCCTTCTACGCCAATTGGCGTGAATCTTCCTAATGCTAACTGGATTCGTGCAAACCACGGTTCTAAATCTGTAAGTATTGGGAACATCGTTTACGCATATGCTCAAGCTGGTGGTAAAGGAATGCTTGAAGAATTCTGTCATGACAATGAAGAAATTGAAAGAGCAAAAACACACTCTAAATTAGCAGGTAAACTTCATACGGCTTTACATGAAGTCTTAGGACATGCTTCAGGCCAATTAAATCCTGGTGTTGGAACACCTAAAGAAACTGTTAAAAGTTATGCTTCTACACTAGAAGAAGGTCGTGCTGATCTGGTTGCTCTTTACTATATCATGGATGAAAAGTTAATTGAATTAGGTCTTATGGAATCATTAGAAACAGGAAAGGCTGAATACGATTCGTATATCCGTAATGGCTTAATGGTTCAAATGCAACGCTTAGAACCAGGTGCTGATGTAGAAGAATCACATATGAGAAATCGACAATGGGTTTCTGCATGGGCTTTTGAAAGAGGTATGGAAGAAAATGTAATTTCAAAAGTTATGAAAGATGGAAAAACATACTTCGAAATTAACGACTACAAAAAATTACAATCAATTTTCGGAGAATTATTAAGAGAAGTACAGCGAATTAAATCTGCAGGTGACTATGAAGCTTGTCAAGCCTTGGTTGAAGGGTATGGTGTAAAAGTTGACCAGAACTTACATAAGGAAGTTTTAGCACGAGTTAAGAAGCTAAACATTGCACCTTATGGAGGATTCATTAATCCAAAAATGGTTCCTACTAAAGACAATACTGGACAAATTGTTTCTATTGAAATGACTTATCCGGATGACTTTACAGCACAGATGCTCGATTATGCCAAACGATACAGTTTCTTGCCTGATTACAATTAATCTAAAATTCCTACCATAAAAAAACCTCACGAAAATGTGAGGTTTTTTTGTGAAATTTATTCAAAAATATTTGCTCTTTTTTGAGCAGAAATTAAGGTATTCTTTAAAAGTGAAGCAATCGTCATTGGTCCTACACCTCCAGGAACGGGTGTAATAAATGAACATTTAGGTGCAACTTCATCAAAAGCAACATCACCTTTTAGTTTCCAACCCGATTTTGTTTTATCAGACTTAACACGAGTAATACCTACATCTACAATGACAGCTCCTTCTTTAACCATTGATGCAGTAACAAATTCTGCTTTACCCAAAGCCACTATAAGAATGTCTGCAGAGCGCGAAATTTCTTCTAAATTGGTCGTTCTACTGTGAGTTAAAGTTACAGTACAGTTACCAACCTTGGCATTTCTAGCCATTAAAATACTCATTGGAGAACCTACAATATGTGACCGACCTATAACCACACAATGCTTGCCAGATGTTTCTATATTATATCGGTCTAATAACTCCACAATACCGGCAGGTGTAGCAGGTAAAAACGTTGGTAAGTTTAAAGTCATACGACCTAAATTCACAGGATGAAAACCATCAACATCTTTTTTAGGATCGATGGCCTCGGTAACTTTAATTTCAGAAATGTGCTTTGGAAGCGGCAACTGAACAATTAGTCCATCAATTTTTGAATTTTCATTGATCTTTCGCACCTCATTCAAAAGTTCAATCTCGCTAACATCGTCATCAAAACGAACTAATGTAGAGTCAAAACCTACCCTTTCACAAGCTTTCACTTTAGCATTAACATAAGTTTCACTTGCGCCATTATTTCCAACTAAAATGGCAGCTAAATGAGGTTTTTCACCACCATTTGAGATAATTTTAGATACTTCAGCCGCTATTTCATCTTTTAGGATATTGGCTGTTAACTTTCCATCCAGTAACTGCATAAATCTATTTATTTACCAAAAGGCATTTTAGGCATACCACCCTTACCCATCATTTTCATCATATTTTTCATACCACCACCTTGCATCATCTTCATCAATTTACCCATGTCGTTAAATTGCTTGATCAATTGATTTACTTCATTTACAGAACGGCCAGAGCCTCGAGCAACTCGCTGACGGCGAGAACCATTTAAAATTGAAGGATTTGAGCGTTCTTCAATGGTCATTGATGATACCATTGCTTCAACATGCTTAAAGGCATCATCTTCAATCTCTACTCCTTTCATAGCCTTACCCATTCCAGGAATCATGCCCATCAAATGCTTAACATTACCCATCTTCTTCACCTGTCCTATTTGCTCAATAAAATCATTAAAATCAAATTCATTTTTAGCAATGCGTTTTTGAAGTCTCCGAGCTTTTTCAGCATCAAATTGCTCTTGTGCCTTCTCTACTAGAGAAACAACATCACCCATACCTAAAATACGATCTGCCATTCGATTAGGATGAAAAACATCAAGCGCATCCATTTTTTCTCCAGTACCAACAAATTTTATTGGCTTATCAACAACCGACTTAATGGTTAATGCTGCACCACCACGAGTATCACCATCTAACTTAGTAAGAACTACACCATCGTAATCCAATCGATCGTTAAACGACTTCGCTGTATTTACAGCATCTTGTCCTGTCATAGAATCTACGACAAACAAAGTTTCTTGAGGATTAACAGCTGTTTTTACAGCAGATATTTCATTCATCATCTGCTCATCAATGGCCAAACGTCCAGCAGTATCGACAATTACAACATTATGTCCATTTTGTTTTGCATGAGCTACAGCAGCCTTAGCAATAACTACTGGATCTTGACTATCACGATTGGTAAATACGTCAACACCCACTTGTTCTGCAAGAATTTCGAGTTGATTTATAGCTGCAGGTCGATATACATCGCAGGCAACCAATAATGGTTTTTTAGACTTTTTATTTTTTAAAAATAAGGCCAGTTTACCAGTAAAGGTTGTTTTACCAGAACCCTGAAGACCAGCAATAAGAATTACAGACGTTTTTTCTTCTAAATTAATCCCTTGCACCTGACTTCCCATTAACTCAGTAAGCTCATCTTTAAAGAGCTTCACCATTAATTGTCCTGGATTAAGAGTTGTTAATACATCCTGACCTATAGCCTTATCTTTAACCTTATTCGTAAATTCTTTAGCAATCTTAAAACTAACATCGGCATCCAAAAGAGCTCTTCGAACTTCTTTTAATGTCTCAGCAACATTGATCTCTGAGATCTTACCATGTCCTTTTAATACTGAAAAGGCTTTTTCTAATTTTTCGGATAAATTTTCAAACATCTTAGACTTATTTATACTTCAAAAATAATCAATTACATTCTTTCTGGAACACGAATACCCAACAAGCTCATAGAGGAAGAAATGACTTCGCCAACAAAACCAGAGAGTCCTATACGGAAATTCTTATCCAGCTCCTGATCAGCTGCAAATACAGGCACTTGTTGATAAAATTGGTTGTACGCCTTTACGAGTTCATATGTATAGTTTGCAATAACTGCAGGACTACATTGCTGAGCAGCATCTTGAATAACTTGTGGGTAAAGTAACAGAACTTTAATTAATTCTTTCTCTTTAGCATGAAGTTTTGAGCTTGGCTCAACATTTGTTATGACATCTTTTGCTCTTCTCTGTAAGGAACGTATTCGAGCATGTGTATATTGAATAAATGGACCAGTATGACCGTTAAAGTCAATAGAATCCTCAGGATTGAACATCATTCTTTTCTTAGGATCAACTTTCAGAATAAAATACTTTAATGCGCCAAGACCAATCATCTCATAAACATCAGTTAATTCGTCTTCTGTAAAATCATCTAATTTTCCGAGATCTTCTGAAATGGATTTAGCCCTTGAAACCATTTGCTGCATAAGGTCATCGGCATCAACAACGGTACCTTCA
>NTKG01000047.1 GCA_002457305.1 Bacteroidetes bacterium MED-G21
GCTTTTTCTTATTGTTTAATGGGTCTAATATTCACCATAAAGTTTTGCATCTTCAGGATCAGACTCAATTTGTTTAAAGTCGGTTCGTCGGTTCATTTGATGCGCCAATTCGCGTTTTCTTCTTGAACGAAGACCTTCAATAAATTCTTGTGTAAACTCATCACCTTTGATAAATCCATTGCGATCTTCTGTTAAAATAAGCGGCTCACTCTCTCCCATTCCAACAGGCTCAAGTCTAGATTCATCAATACCATTTTGTATCAGGTAATCAACACAAGCTTGAGCTCTTTTTAAAGACAAATCATCATTAAATTCATCACTACTTCTAAAGTCGGTATGTGAACGTAATTGTATTCTCAAATCAGGATTAGTCTCTAGAACCTCAACCAGATTATCAAGATCTTTCATCGCTAAATCACGAAGCTCAGCGCTACCTAAATCATATTCAATACGAGGCAATACGATAGGTAAACGATAAACTTTCATTGCCAAATCAACGACAATGGTATACAAGAATCCTTCATCAGTAACTTCAAAGTCGTGGATGGTTAAGTTCTGAGTCGTAACTGTATCTAAAAGTGGAATGTATGGATCTTTCTCATAGGTCACCTCATACTCAACACCTTGTTTAATTACTTCGTCTCCAAACTCAAAAAAGCCACTTTTATTAGTGATGGCATCAAAAGAATTCCCATCAGAACCTTCAATATGAACAGAAACACCTTGTAATGGTTCATTCGTTTCTTCATCTGTTAGTACACCTTCCATAATAAATTCTAGATCTGCCAACTTAGTCTCATAAATATCATCACCACCTCGACCACCTTTTCTGTTAGATGTAAAGAATCCATTGATAGCATCATTACCAGAGAATACAACACCAAAATCATCGTAAGATGAATTTATTGGGAATTTCATATTCTTCACTTTACCAAACTGACCACTAGGTCTCTTGGTAGCTCTAAAGATATCGAAACCTCCCATTCCTACATGACCTTTGGAAGCAAAATAAAGGGTTCCATTTTTGTGTAAAAATGGTGTCATTTCTTGATCTTCAGTATTGACTTCAGGACCTAAATTTTCAGGTTCTCCCCAAGAATCATCTCTTTTGTTATATTCTGACCTCCATATATCTAAATCTCCATAACCTCCAGGCATGTCAGAAACAAAATAAAGCACTTTTCCACCTTCTACAATACATGGGTGAATAATCATATAATTTGAATCAACGGGAATGTTGATTTCAACCGGCTCAGAACCGTCATTTCCTTTTTGTTCAAATTGATATATACGAGGAGAATGTGATTCTCTTTTTTTCATAATTGATCGGTTAAAATACATGACTTTAAATTTGTCATCAAAAGTAACCGCTCCTTCGTCAAATTTGGTACTTATAGGGTCATCAACCCCTTTATAATCACCATATGATACAGGCTCTTTCCATCTAGGCTTAGACTTCTTACCTTTCTTTTTCTTTTTCTGTTTCTCTATTTCTGTAACCCATATATCGGTAAAATATTGACCTGTCTGAGCACTTAACTTACGACCATTAACACCCTTTCTTGCAGTTGTAAAATAAAGGCTAGTTTGTTTTTTATCTCCAAAACAAGGCATACGATCATCAAACTTAGAGTTAATTTTTTTCATGTTTGTAACCGCATAACGAGAAGGGTTTTCGGTCCAATCAATAGCTAATTCACAAGCCACAATAGCTTCTTGAGCTCTAAGATCTTGAGGAACTTTTTCCTGATATTGTTGAAAACTTTTAATAGCTTCTTTATACTTACTTACTGCTTTTTCTGGAGTTTTATTTGAAGCTATATTTCGTTGCATCATTCCCAAATAATATATTGCTATAGGATCATCATAACGCATCTTAATAGTTCTCTTGTAGTAACTTTCAGCCTGTCTGTAATTACCAATTTTACGAGCACATTCAGCCATTCGGAAACTCATTCCTATTTTCTGAACTTTATCAGATGACTTTGAATAAGCTCTCTTATAATAATCCATTGCTTTAGCAAATTCATATTGCTCATAAGCTGCATCAGCTTTCTTAATCTGTCTACCTTGGGCAAAAGAGTTTAAAGTAACAGTTAATGTTACAAAAAATAAAAATATTATCTTGTTAAATCTCATGTGATGAAATTAATAAGTTTGAATGTTAAAATCTAATTACAAACAATATGCAAAAGATTGCTAAAATAACTAAAAATAAAGCAAATAAAAAAGACATACTTGTATAGTATATTTACTCATGAATACATTATTGGCTTAACATAACTAAAAAAAGCACCAGAATTGGTGCTTTTTTTAAACAAATAAGATCATATTAAATATTAGCTTCTTTTACTGTTTTAACAATTCTACCAGCAATTTTATATGGATCACCATTTGAAGCAGGTCTGCGATCTTCTAACCAACCTTTCCAACCATTTTCAACAGTAATAATAGGGATTCTTATAGAGGCACCGCGATCAGAAACACCATAACTAAAATCATGAATAGAAGCAGTTTCATGTAGACCAGTTAAGCGCTGTTCGTTATGATCACCATAAACTGAAATATGTTCTTTCACAACTGGCCTAAAAGCTTCACATACCTTTTCATAAATCTCTTTTGAACCACAGGTTCTAAGAAGTGAATTAGAGAAGTTTGCATGCATACCAGAACCATTCCAATCGCCCTTAATAGGCTTTGGATGATACTCAATATAATAGCCGTACTTTTCCGTTAATCGATCTAACAAGTAGCGTGCTACCCAGATCTCATCTCCAGCCTTCTTGGCACCTTTGGCAAATAATTGAAATTCCCACTGACCAGAAGCTACCTCCTGATTAATCCCTTCAAAATTAATCCCAGCATCAATGCAAAGATCAGCATGTTCTTCCACAAAATCTCGGCCATGTGTATTTCTTCCACCTACAGAACAATAATACATCCCTTGTGGCCCCGGATAACCACCTAGAGGAAAGCCTAAAGGCAATTGAGTATCCTTATCCATAATAAAATATTCTTGTTCAAATCCGAACCAAAAATCATTATCATCATCATCAATCATTGCACGGGCATTAGACTCATGAGGAGTTCCATCAGCATTCAATACTTCTGTCATAACCAAGAAGCCATTAATTCGTTCTGGATCGGGATAAATAGCAACTGGTTTTAACAAACAGTCAGAGGAGCCTCCTTCGGCTTGTTTCGTAGAACTCCCATCAAAAGACCACATTGGACAGTCTTCTAATTTCCCTCCGAAATTTTCAACTACCTTTGTTTTACTTCTCATGTTCTGAGTTGGAACATAACCATCTAACCAGATGTATTCTAATTTTGTTTTCATAAGAGTTTAAAAATAAATGTTTTGTAAAAATTTAAAGTGGATACACGTTCACAAATATAAAATTCAAACCTTAATGTGTACAAAATATTAAAAAAATTTATAAAAATTTTTCAACACTAAAAAAGTAAATAGATATAAGTCATATAGAAGATAAATAAAATAGAACCTTCTATGCGCCCAACATGCCGTTTATGAAAGAAAAACATTAATGGATAAAGAAGTAATACAGCGCCAAACATCCACCACAAATCATTATTAATCAAACCCTTATCTATAACTTGAATAGGCTGAATCATGGAAGTTATTCCTAAAACAGCGAAAACATTAAAAATATTAGAACCTATTAAATTACCAATAGATAAATCTTTTTCTTTTTTTAGTGCGGCGATTATTGAAGCTGCAAACTCAGGAACAGATGTCCCAAAAGATATTATTGAAACAGAAATTATTCTTTCACTAACCCCAAAAGAACGAGCAATTCCTGCTGCACCATCTACAAGCCAATTAGAGCCTAAATACAAACACCCACCCCCAAAAACAATATACAGTAACATCTTAACTAAAGAGTTGTGTTGGGTGTTTTTATCGAAACTCACATTGTCATTATTTTGAGAGTAACGAATCAAATAAATTGTTAAAAAACAAAGAATAAGAACGAAACAAAAGCCTTCAAAAAAGTTTAAACCAGTGTCTAAATATAAAAAAACACCAAAAAGGGCTGACGCAAAAAGCATCACTGGAAGGTCAAAGCGGTATAGTCTCTTCTGAAAACCTAAAGGAAAAATAAGAGCAGTTACACCTAAAACAAGTGTAATATTTGCAATATTAGAACCGATTACATTACCCAATGCGATATCAGAATGACCAGTTAATGCAGAATAAATACTAACAATAAGCTCAGGTGCTGAAGTGGCAAAAGAAACTACTGTCAGACCTACTACGACCATCGAAACTTTCATTCGAACTGCTAAAGGAATAGCACCTCTAATTAAAAACTCCCCGCCTAAAACGAGTACAATCAATCCAATAATTAGGTAAAAAGTATCCACCAGCTATTTATCTAAAGTTTTTTAACACCTCTTTTTACAGATTGCGTCACTTCATGAAGTTCTTCAATATCATTCTTAATTTCAGAACCCACAGAATCTAAACCTTTTGAACTTTCATGAATCTCGTGTTTAATATCATTACTAGCATCTTTAATTTTACGTATTCCTTTTCCCAAATTACGTGCAAGTCCAGGAATCTTATCTGGACCAAAGAGCAAAAGAAAAACAAATGCTATTAAAACAAATTCACCTGTTCCTAAAAAATTTAAAAATAAAAAGCTGCTTTCCATAACACAAAAATAAAAAAAAGTCCTGCAAATGCATGACTTTCATTTTTAACTTAAAATAAGACCATTATTTATCATCTTCTTTTTTTAGCGTGTCTACCATAATTGGTGTTGCAATAAATAATGATGAGTAGGTACCAACAACAACACCTATCATTAATGCGAACATAAACCCTCGAATAACTTCACCTCCAAACAGGAAAATAATTAATAATACAAAAAATGTTGTAAGTGAGGTATTTATAGTACGGCTTAAAGTACTATTTAATGCAGCATTTACGATTTGTTCTCTAGAACCAGACTTAATCCCAAAATATTCACGAACTCTATCAAATACAACTACAGTATCGTTAAGAGAATATCCAATTACCGTTAAAATAGCCGCAATAAATGCTTGATCTATTTCTAAAGAGAATGGCAACCTACCATACAGAATAGAGAATAGTGCCAATACAATTAATACATCGTGAAATACTGCTGCAACGGCACCTATAGAATAAGACATTTTTCGGAATCGAATTAAAATATACATAAAGATAACAACCAATGAAAACAAGACTGCCCATACAGCTGATTGTTTAATATCATCGGCAATAGTAGGTCCAACAAGCTGAGAACTCATCACCTCATAATTTGCACCTAATGTTCTAAGACCTTCATTTAATTTGGCATCCACCAATTCATCTGAACCTTTTTCATCAATCATGAATTTAGTGGTAATTTTAACTTGGTTTGCTTTTCCAAATGTTTTTACTTCAGGGGCTGTTTCTAAAGGAGCAGCTAAAGATGAACGCACATCCTGAGTAACTACATCCTGGTCAAAACGTACTACATAAGTTCGACCACCTACAAAGTCTACACCTTGATTTAACCCTCTTGTTGAAAGAGAAGCGATACCTAAAACGACTAATAAAAAAGAAAATATATAAGCTCTTTTTCTTTTTGACAAAAATGAAATCGCTGAATTTGCGAACCAGCCTTTTGTGAAATTAGAAGCAAATTTAATTGACTTTTTAGCCTCTATTTTAGATTCAAAAACAAGACGCGTCAAAAAGATTGCAGCAAATAATGAAGTAATAATACCAATAATCAATGTGGTAGCAAATCCTTTAATAGGTCCTGTACCAAATGTATAAAGTATAACACCGGTTAATAAGGTCGTAACATTTGCATCAATAATAGCAGCGTAAGCATTATTATAACCATCCGAAATAGCTAATTTCATTCCTTTACCCATGCGTAATTCTTCACGAATACGCTCGTATATTAGAACGTTTGCATCGACAGCCATACCAATCGTTAATACGATACCTGCAATACCAGGCAATGACAATACTGCTCCTAAAGAAGCAAGAACACCAAAAATGAACAATATATTTAATAGTAGTGCAAAATTTGCAGCCCACCCTGCAGTTTGATAATAAAATATCATATAGATTAAGACGATCAATAATGCGATTGCAAAAGATGTAAAACCTGCACTAATTGCCTCTGCACCCAAAGATGGACCAACAATTTCAGACTGAATTATTTTTGCTGGAGCTGGCAATTTACCTGCCTTTAATATATTTGATAAATCTTCCGCCTCCTCTACAGTAAAGTTACCAGATATACTTGAACTTCCATTAGGAATCACATCGTTTACTGTAGGAAATGAATACACATAATTATCTAAAACAATAGCCACTTGACGATCGATATTATTCTCAGTAAGTTTCTTCCATTTCTTAGCACCTTGAGCATTCATTCTCATACTAACATTAACTGAACCAGTTGGATCAATCTCAGAATTTGCATCAACAATAACATCACCTGCCAACTGAGCAACATCATCTCTATTGGATTTAATAGCAACATACTCTAAACCTACTTCGTCTCCAGAAACGACTAAAGGCTTTGCAGACCATAAGAATTTTGTATTTCTTAAATCACCAGTTAATAATGAGCGAATGTCTTCGCGACTCATAATTTCATTTACCTTCGCAGTATCTTCGACTAAAACTACTCCAACACGAGCACCAAATGCATATTGAATATTCATTAACTCGTAGAAAGGATTAACTGTATTATTTACAGAATCTAACAATAATGAATCTGAATCTTGAAAGAAATCTTCAGATTCATCTTCTTGAGTATCTTCTTGAAGATCTTGTTCTGCTTTAACTAAAGTCGCTACATTGGTTAAAAATAATTGCAATTCCTGGATACTTGTCGTTTCCCAAAACTCCAATTGGGCTGTACTTTGTAATAAGCGTTTTACACGCTCATGATCTTTTACACCTGGTAGTTCAACCAAGATTCGTCCTTCTTGCTCAAGCTGTTGAATATTTGGCTGTACCACACCAAATTTATCAATACGAGCACGAAGAACAGAAAACGCACGATCTATCGCACCTTTAAGTTCTTCTCGAACAACACTAATAACTTCGTCATTTGGTGCATTAATATTAAATTTATTTAACATATTTCTGTGACCAAAAATACGAGGTGACGACAATAAAACGTTGGTTTTATTTTCTTTATTTACTTCATTAAAAGCAGAAATAAAATCATCTATGTAATCATTTTGAGAGTCAGTTTGTTTTTGATTTGCTCTATCAATAGCTTGATTAAAAGTAGCATCTGAAGAATTATTAGCTAAAATCTTTAAAATATCGCCAACTGAAACTTCAAGAGTAACATTCATACCACCCTTTAGATCAAGACCTAAATTAAGCTCTTGTTCCTGGCACTCCTTGTAAGTATATCCAAAATATAACTCATCGGAAGCTACTGAATCCAGATAAGCTTGTTCTAATTTATAGTCTCCATTAGCATATATTTTAGCGTCACTCTCCACACTTTTGACCATCCATGTAAACGCAAGCTGGTATAAACAAATTAATGCAAATACTACTGCTAAAAACTTAGTAAATCCTTTGTTGTGCATATCTATTTCTTTTATAGTCGATTATTTAAGGCTGACAAATATAAACTTTCAATAAAATAAACACAATTTATTTAGAAGTATTATAGAGACTTATAGTTACAATTCTTGTAAATTAGCAGACAATTTAGACATAAATAGATCAGATGAAAAAATTACTACTCATTAAATTTGCACTTTGTCTATCTTTTGAAATCCTTGCTCAGCAGGGATTTAAACAATCTCAAGACCTCGTTGTCAAGAAAAACGGAGTCGAATTGTTAAACCCTTGGGCTGGTGGCGCAAATGTACCTCAATTCTCACCCATTGACCTCAATGCTGATAACGTACTAGATTTAATGATTTTTGATAAAAATGGCGATCAAATAAACTGCTTCATTAATCATGGTACAGAAGGTTTAATTGACTATCACTATGCCCCAGAGTATAATTTAAGATTCCCAAAACTTGAAGATTGGGTCTTATTAAGAGACTACAATTGTGATAACAAAATGGATATCTTTACATCCTATAACGGGGGGATTAGAGTATATAAAAATACAAGTATTGATGAAGAGCTTAACTTTCAATTAATTGGGACTATATTAACAGACAGAGGAAGTGGACCTACTAATTTATATGTCAGTTCAGTAGATATTCCTCATATTGGAGACATAGACTATGATGGAGATCTCGACATTCTCACTTTTACAATTATTGGAAGCCATGTTGAATGGCACAAAAACAACTCAGTAGAATTTTTTGGCACATGTGATAGTGTAAATTTTGAACTCGAAGACGAATGCTGGGGAGATTTTAGTGAGAATTTTTCTGATAATTCAGTAACACTTTATGATTGTGAAAAAAGCAAAAATTCGGCTAATTCTATTGAAACCAGACACTCAGGATCTACCCTTACAGCTCTAGACCTTAATAATGACAGTTATTTTGAACTTCTTTTAGGCGACATTACTTTTGACAATATTGTCATGCTTGAAAATAGTGCTTCTTCAGAAAATGCATTAATGATCAATCAAGATACAGCATTTCCAAACTACTCTGAAAGTGTTAATCTATCAAGATTTCCTGCAGCGTATTACTTTGATTTTGACAATGACAGTAAAAAGGATCTTATAGTGGCACCTAATGGAAATAATGTATCTCACAATTTTGAAAACATCTGGTTCTATAAAAATCAATCTAATGATGAATCGGTTAATTTGAATTTGATCGCAAGAAATGCATTACTAGACCAAATGATTGAAGTAGGTTCTGGCGCTCACCCTGTTTTTTTTGACTATAACAATGATGATTTAATAGATATTATTGTAGCTAATTATGGTTACTACACTGAAAGTGGTAATTATAATTCCCAATTAGCACTTTATGAAAACATAGGAAGCCATAGCAATCCTGAATTTGAATGGGTAACTGATGACTACTCAGATTTAGGAACCTTAAATTTTGAAAATAATATTATACCAACTTTTGGAGATCTTGATAGCGATGGTGATGAAGACATGATTGTTGGAGATTCAAATGGTAAAATACACCTTCTAAAAAACATCTTCTATAATGATGCCTCTAATTTCTTTATAGATGAGATAGAGTATTTTGATATAGATATAGGAAGTTTTGCCAGTCCATTTTTAATAGATCTAGATAGAGATGGCGACCTAGACCTTATCATAGGATCTCGACAAGGACAAATATTTTATTACAACAACGAAGGCTCTCCTTCTGAACCAAATTTTGTACTTGCAAATGAACAGTTTGGAAACATTAATCTAACAGATTCTATTTATGGAACAGCATACACCACTCCTACCATTATAGACGGAGAAAGTGGTTATGAATTGTTTGTAGGTACAGAAAAAGGGCCAATGTATCACTACACAAATATTGACGACAATTTAGAGGGCAGTTTTGAGGAAATATCAGACACCATAATCCTGTATTCAAAAGGTATCCGAAGTGCTCCAGCTGTTTACGACCTTAATAATGACGGATGGAACGATATGTTACTTGGAATATATACGGGAGGTGTTCACTTATTATGGGGAGGCAATACAGACATATCAATTCCTGAAACAGCATCAAACCAAATTAAGATTTACCCTAACCCTTCGGAAGGAATTATTCAGCTAGACTATAATGAATCACTTTCCTATATTGAGGTATATAATATTGAAGGTAAATTAAGCTTTAAAGGCCCAGCTAAAAAAACAATCGATCTATCACACTTAGAAAGCGGATTCTACTTTGTTAAAATAAGAACAAAAACAAACGAATCACTCCATACTAAAATATGCATCTATTAAAAATGGCGCAAACAATTCTTTATTATGACGGCTTTTGTGTTTTATGCAATAAGTCTATAAGATTCATTATTAATAGAGATCGAAAAAATCAATTTAAAATCGGCTTCCTTAACTCATTAAAAAAACAAGACAAACACGACTCGGTTGTGCTGGTTCATAAAGGAATTAAATACCAATACTCCACCGCAGTGATAAAAAGCCTTATACTTTTAGGTGGTATTTATAAGCTTACTGCCCTCCTATTTATTTTCCCAAAAAGCTTAAGAGACTTTGTTTACAAAATGATTGCTAGAAACCGTTACAAATGGTTTGGAAGACACAACACATGCCCAACATTACCGGAAAAATGGAAGGCACGACTTATTGATCATAAACAAGGAAAAGAAATCTAACGTTTAAAAACTCCATAAAAAAACCTGAGTAAAAACTCAGGTTTTTTATTGAATTATAAGAAGTCTAATAATAATTAAAATAAATTAAGATCACTCAACAAACCGTTTGTCGCACTTACACCAGCAGCTGATTCAGACAACAATGCTTTTTCATCTTCCGTTAAGTCTATTTCAACAATCTTCTCAATCCCATTTTTACCTAAAATTACAGGCACTCCAATGGTCAAATCTGTTAAACCATATTCTCCTTCTAATAAAGCTGAACAAGGGAACATTTTATGTTGATCGCATGCAATTGCTTGAACTAAGGCAGAGACTGCTGCACCAGGTGCATACCATGCAGAGGTACCTAACATACCAGTTAACGTTGCACCACCAACTTTTGTATCAGCTGCAACCTGAGCTAATCTATCACCAGAAAGAAATTCAGACACACGAACACTATTTCGTGAAGCCAATCTTGTTAAAGGTACCATTCCTTTATCACTATGACCACCAATCACCATACCATCA
Source organism: Bacteroidetes bacterium MED-G21 (assembly GCA_002457305.1). Taxonomy (GTDB): domain Bacteria; phylum Bacteroidota; class Bacteroidia; order Flavobacteriales; family UBA7430; genus MED-G21. The sequence goes on from NTKG01000047.1 coordinate 10,808, forward strand.
ACATCAGAAGCAGGACAATCTAATGCTTCACTCAATCTATATTTAAATCGGGCACTATCAAGGGCACCACCCATACCAATAATTCTATTTTTTGGAAGACCAGTAACTTTGTGAGTCAAATAAGTCATTGTATCCATAGGATTACTCACAATAATTAAAATAACATCAGGTGAATGCTTAATTAAATTTTCTGAAACCATTTTAACAATTCCAGCATTAATTCCTATCAACTCTTCACGAGTCATACCTGGTTTTCTAGGAATACCACTCGTAATAACAGCTATATCACTTCCAGCAGTCTTAGAATAATCATTCGTACTACCCGTAATTTTTGTATCAAAACCATTTAATGATGCTGTTTGCATCAAGTCCATTGCTTTACCTTCAGCATAATTTTCTTTAATGTCTACAAACACGACCTCTGAAGCAAAATCTTTAATGGCAATATACTCTGCGCAACTTGCACCAACTGCACCAGCACCTACTATAGTAACTTTCATCTTAAATAATATTTTTAATTTATGGTCTAACTTTGAGTGCAAATTTAAGATTAAATACGTCCATTAAAAAAATATAAAAGTATATTTGAAAAAGTATTATCAACAATCAGAAAATTGGTGTTATTTTTGCCCTTTGAACAGCAATAATTTCAGAAACATGAACAAGTATTTATTACTTTTTTTCACAATTTTATACTCTTTGACATTAAATGCCCAAAATGATTGTCAGCAGATTAGTCCAATTATATCGAGTACATTATTCTCTCCTACTAACGAAGTAGATTCTATTTCAGGAGTAACATATACCTATTATGACTTATGTCAAGGCCAAACTTTATCACTAGAAACCAATTCTGATTTTCCAGAAACAACATCTTTTGAATGGTCATTTAATAATAATTCATTTGAAGCAGAAAATTTTGAACATACTTTTAATGAGTCAGGTGGCTATATTATAACAGTTAATGTTAGTGAAGAAGGATGTCCACAATACTCTAATCAAATAAGAGTCAGAGTAGGAACTATACCTATAATTAATGTCTCATCGGATTTATCTTTAGTTTGTCCAGGAGAAGTAGCAAGCCTTAGTTCTAACACTTCATCTGATGTGAATTTTTCAATTGATATTGAAACCGATGGTTGGGAATCAGAACCAGGTGAAAATATTTTTTCAGAACCATTATTTGTCCCTGATGGACCGAATTGTCCACCTGGCGCATACTATTCAACAATTACATTCAATTCATTTCCAGATGGCCAGCTAATTACGGATGTTAATTTTTTTGAAAGAGTATGTATTGAAATGGAACACTCATATGTTGGTGATTTAACTATTAATTTAATTGGACCTGATCCACAAAATACTACCGTAGTATTATTAGAAGACCAAAATATTACTGGTAATGGAAATGGTTTGAATAACGGCGGAGCAAACCTAGGAGAACCAGTCATAAATGATAGTGGTTGTGACTCTATTAATAATCCCGCTGGTGTAGGATATATTTATTGTTGGTCTCCAAACCCCTCTACCACTACATTTCATGACTCTAATTGGGCAGCGGATTTTGCAGTAGGTGATGTACCAGCGTCTGTAATAGAAACAAACACAAATATATATTCTGCTTACAATAATAGTTTCGAAAATATTTCTAATCCAATCAATCCATCAACTTTCAATGGTGATTGGACATTAGAAGTAATTGATGATTATGGGATTGATAATGGTTGGGTCTTCCAATGGTGGATTGATTTTGCTCCAGAAGTGATTCCAGCAAATTGGAGTTTTCAAAATAATATTGTAGAACAATATTTTTTAGATGAAGAGAACATGATTGCTAATTATGGTGACTCTATATTAATTAATCCTGAACCTGGGACTCATAATTACACATATGAAGTGGTGGACAATTTTGGATGTACTTTCAATGAAGAAATTGAAATTACAGCTACAAGCTATATCAACCCAAACCCTATAGTTACTCAAGAAGAGTGTGGTGGAACAGATGGCCAAATAGATCTTAATATTTCTGGAGGAACTCCTGATTACACAGTAACCTGGGACTCAGAACTTACAGGCGAAATAATAAGTGATATATCCGCAGGAACTTATTTTTACACCATTACAGATGGTCTTGGATGTGAAATAAGTGGTAATGAGACCATACAAAACATAGAAACAGGGCTAACCTTCGACACTGAAATTTTTGACGACCACTGTGATCAAGCCATAGGTGAAATTATACTTACGCCCACTAATGGCGCATATCCATACAACTATACTTGGAGCCACTCAGACACGAATCAAGATTCTACTGCCAATAATCTGTTTGAGGGAACTTATGAAGTATTTATTCTAGATAATGATGGTTGTGAAGGTAATTTATCTTTAAATATTGATA
>NTKG01000048.1 GCA_002457305.1 Bacteroidetes bacterium MED-G21
CAATTGATGTACAGCGACACACCTGATGTAGGAAAAGTCACTGAGACATATACAAAATACTACCAAACACACCCATTTGTTAAAAACAAGCACACACAATATTACAAAAGATGGCTAAGATCTATTAGTAGAACTACTGCTCTACCTTCTAAAGAATACTTAAAAGCAACTTCTAAAAGTGCTAAATCTTCATCTGCGTGGGTGCCAAGAGGACCTTTCGATTTTGATATAGATGCTGCAAGTCGGTCATACGCGCCTGGGGCTGCTCACATTTATTGTGTAGAACAATCCCTATCAAATAGTGATGTTATTTATGCTGGAACAGCAACGGCTGGTTTATGGCGTTCAAATGATAAAGGAGAAAATTGGTACTGTCTATCGAAATCACTTCCAATAAGCGCTGTTTATTCCCTAGAAATTGATCCGAACAATGAAAACATCATCTACTTTAGTGGTGGTGGAACTTTATACAAATCTTCAAATGGGGGTTCTAGTTTTACGAACATTGGATCGGGAGAATTTAACTCAGGAATTGAGATTAAAGAAATTATGATCCATAATGGAAAATTATGGGTGGCATCAAATCAAGGCCTATATTACTCTTCAAATTCTGGAAACTCCTTTTCACAAAAAATGTCTGGAATTTGGCTTGAAATGGAAGTACACCCAACCAACAACCAGGTCATTTATGCAGTCAAAGAAAATACAAGTACAACGGCATTTTATAAATCTACCAACAACGGAAGCAGTTTTACAGAGTATAGTAATGGCTGGCCAAGTCCGAATTCTGGAGATGAACAAAAACGAACAGAAATTGCAGTTAGCGCCGCCTCACCAAACAAGGTTATCGCACTCTGTACTGGGGTCGCTAATGGTGGGTCCGGACTATATGGTATATACATTAGTGAAGATCAAGGTGTGAATTGGGAATTCAAATGTTGTGGACCACAACCCGGAGGCCCTGCATCAACATCAAACATAAACATGATGGGGTGGCAGGACAATGGATCTGACGATGGTGGCCAATATTATTATGATCTTGCGCTAGCAGTAAATCCTAATAATGCAAACATCATTCATGTTGGTGGCGTAAATCACTGGATTTCTACCAATGGAGGTGACTCCTTTACTTGCCCTGCAAAATGGTCGCACCCAGAAAAAAATGAATACATTCATGCCGATATTCATGACATTCGATATTTTGGGAATGACCTCTGGGTCGCATGTGACGGCGGCGTGTTTTACTCAAATGATGCAGGCGATCATTTCGATAAAAAAATGTACGGTATCTCAGGAACCGACTTTTGGGGCTTTGGTGCCGGGTTTACAGATGGCGAAGTGATGCTTGGTGGAACCTATCATAATGGAACACTAATTAAAGACAACGAGGTATACGAAAACGGATGGCTTTGTGCAGAAGGTGGGGATAATTATCGTGGATTTGTGAATTTTGCAGACAGTAGAAAAGTCTATACCGATGCGGGAGGGCGAATCTTATCTGGAGATCGAACCCAAGAACTGGGCTCTTTTTCTATGCAGTATAAGCCAAACGCATCCTATACTATTGGGGAGTCAAGTAATTTAGAGTTTGATCCTCGATCACCAAATATTGTATACATTGGAAACGAAACCACCTTATACAAATCATACGACAATGGTGCAAGTGCATCAGCCATTCACGACTTTGGTGAAAAGGTAACTTCAGTCGAAGTTGCCTGGTCTAATCCCAATTATATTTACGTGGCTACATTTGCTGGTTGGTGGGATACAAAAAAAATATATAGAACGACTAATGGCGGTGAAAGTTGGGTTGATATAACCCCTTCGGCAGAAACCATAAACAACCAGGCTTGGATCCCCTTCGACATAACTGTAAGCAGTGAAAATGCCAACCACGTATGGATGGTAAGAACATCTATGTATGGTACCCCTAGCGATGGTCAGGGTTATGATGTGTTTAAGTCAACCAATGGAGGAAACACATGGATCAACTGGACCACACCAACACTTAACAGTGAAAACATAACAAATATTGAGCACCATAGAGGAAGCAATGGCGGAGTTTACATTGGCACACGTCAAGCTGTTTACTATCGAGATAATACAATGAGTGATTGGGTATTATACAACAGCAACTTGCCTTTACAAACATTTTCTGTTCAATTAATTCCTTATTACAAAGAGGGAAAACTAAAAAATGGAACAAACCAGGGTGTTTGGGAAGTCGATTTTTACACTGAGCACCCGCCTTCGGCTCAAATTGCTGCAGACAAATTATCGATTAATTGTACAAACAATACCGTACAGTTTTATAACCACTCAGCCATGAAAAATTCGGATCAAGAATTTGAATGGTCATTTCCTGGAGGAATACCCTCAAGTTCTTCCGTTGAAAACCCTTTGGTGTATTATGCCAATCCTGGAAATTACGATGTCACCTTAACGGTTAATGACTCCAATGGTTCTGACACCCAAACTATTTCTAATTTCATCACATATGAAGACTTAAGTCTTTCCGATTTAAATGAAATGCAAGAAACATTTGAAGGGTCTAATTTCCCTCCTTCGGGGTGGACGCTTCCAGAGTCTGGATATTCCTGGCAAGGAATTGAAGTCTCTTCTGGTTCCGACTGCCAAATAAGTAATGCTGCTTACGTAGATAATTATTCCATAAATCAAAATGATGTTGAGGCCGCCCTAATGAGTCCTAAAATTAATTTGGAAGTTTTCGATAACCCAACTCTTAGCTTTGATTATGCATACGTACGCTACGGCAATAATTATTCTGATGGATTAAAGGTTGAAATCTCATCAGATTGTGGGGCCAGTTGGGTAACCCTTTGGGAGGCCTATGGTCTTGATCTGGCAACTGCTCCTGACCAAGGAAGTTGGTGGGAACCAGAATGTAGTGACTGGGAAAACCTAAACATTAGCTTAAGTGAGGCGACTGCAGAAACAGTAAACATTCGTTTTGTTAATGTAAATGGTTATGGAAACAGTCTTTTTATTGACAATATTAACTTTGTAAATAATAATGGTAGCATAAATGTCGTCAATCCAATACAAGGGTGTATCGACAGCAATGCAACAAACTACAACCCAATTGCAAATATTGATGATGGCTCTTGCTCTTATATTTCATATGGTGGTCAAAACATTAATCTTTCCCAGGGGTGGAACATCTTTTCTACCTATGTCGTACCCTCTAACGCTTCTTTTGATAACGTAATAAGCCCGATTCAAGAAAACATTATTATTGCTAAAAATTATTTGGGTGCAGCTTATCTTCCAGATTGGGATTTTAATGGTATTGGAGATCTAAATAATCTAGAGGGCTATCAAATTAAAGTAAATACAAACTGTATACTCACTGTAGAAGGTCAATTAATTGCGCCCGAAAACGCAACTATTCCAATACTGCAAGGCTGGAACATTATTGCTTATTTAAGGGAAAGTAGTGCAAATGTAGAGCTTGTTCTAGAAGATGTTTCAGAGACATTAATCATCGTAAAAGATTTCATGGGTAACGCCTACCTGCCTAATTGGAATTTTAATGGGATTGGAGACTTTCAAGTGGGCCAAGGATATCAATTAAAAGCGTATTCACCTACTGAGCTTCATTACATATCTAACGATTCTGAATATCGAATTTCAGAACAACAAAAAATTGAAACTAAAACCAAAAATATTGACTTTAACTTAAATACAGGATCTAACATGCATCTTGTAATTCCAGAAGAAGCTTGGTCTCTAAATGTTAAAAATGGTGATGAAATATATGCATACGATGCAGAAGGAAAAATGGTTGGGTCTTCTAAAGTAACCTTACCTAATACCGTAATTTGTTTTTGGGGAGACGATGAAACTACAACATATAAAGACGGTCTATACACTAGTGAACAGTGGCACATTAAATTATGGTGCTCTGCTTCACAGACACTCAACAACATTGAAATAAAACATCCTGGCGAAAACACATATTTAAAAAATCAGATCATCACAGCAGAATCTGTTTCAATATATGAAGCCTCTGAAAACTTCCAATTATTTGATGCCATTCCAAATCCTGCGGCCAATGAAACACTCATCCGCATATATTTAGAAGATGATTCTAAAGTCCTATTAAACCTTTTCGACATTATTGGAAGCCATATTAAAACAATTTCAAATGGATTTTATACGAAGGGGTATCACGAATTTAGTATAGACTTAAGTGGACTGTCGGCAGGAACCTACCTTTACCAAATATCATCGGGCGGAGAAAGAAAAAGTAAACGGTTAGAGGTCTTGAAATAAAAAAAGACCGCAAAAGCGGCCTTTAAATAAAATATATCAATGACTTAAACGGCGTTAGCATAATTTGCTGCTACTTTTTTCCAATTAATCACATTAAAAAAAGCGTTTATATAATCTGGTCTGCGATTTTGATAATTTAAGTAGTAAGCGTGCTCCCAAACATCAATACCCATTATTGGTGTTCCATCACAGCCAACGCCTTTCATAAGAGGATTGTCTTGATTGGCTGTAGAACAAACTTCTAATTTACCATTCTTAACACACAACCAAGCCCAACCTGAGCCAAAACGTGTTGCAGCTGCATTAGAAAAGGCCTCTTTGAAAGCTTCTAAAGATCCGAAATCTCGATCGATTGCAGAAGCTAAATCTCCATCTGGTGAGCCACCGCCATTTGGAGACATCACATCCCAAAACAAACAATGGTTAAAATAACCACCGCCATTGTTGCGAACGCCAACAGATAATGTTCCAGATGTTAGAATATCTTCAATAGACTTTCCTTCTAAATCTGTTCCTTCTATAGCAGCATTTAATTTATTGGTATAACCAGCATGGTGCTTTCCGTGGTGAATCTCCATAGTACGAGCATCTATATGAGGCTCTAATGCATCGTGAGCAAAAGGTAATTCTGGTAGTTTAAATGACATTATTTTAAATTTTAAGTTAAATGAAGAACAAAGATATAGAAAATGACCTAAATATAGACTTTTATAGCACTTGAGCTGTAATAGGGGGTCTTCCTATTTTATTCCTTAACTTAATACTCTTAAATTAGGTGCCATTAAATGAATTTAATTTTTCGATAAACCCAACACCCTTATCCTGGAATAAATGACAAATGTGAAAAAGTATACGAACGAATCTGTATTGAGAAGCCTTCTAAAAAGCTTTTCTTGGCGGATCATTGCTATTTCGGATACAATTCTAACGGTTTTTATCGTAACCTGTATTTTAGGAGATTGTGGTGTAAAAAATGCACTGACTATTGGAGTCCTAGAGTTCTTAATAAAATTTGTTGGCTATTATATTCACGAAAGAATATGGCTCTCTATTCAATTTGAAAGACGTTTTGGTGTAACCAGAACCCTATATAAAACACTTTCATGGAGAGCTATTGCTACTGTTATCACATTTATTGTTGTAGGCGAGATACTTAATACACAAGACAACGCTGCACTTTATATTGCAGGAATTGAGGTTTTTACTAAAAGTCTCCTATATTACATGCACGAACGTATTTGGCTTATTTTACCTTTAGGAAAACTTCGGACAATTGCTAAGAACACTATCTATGGAAAAAAACATCGTTAAACATTCATATTCAGTAAGTCTAGATTCTAGAAAAAAACTAAAGCATCACCAACCACTCTTGCTATGGTTTACTGGGCTTTCTGGTTCAGGTAAATCTACCATAGCGAATTGTGTTGAAGAAGAGTTGTACAAAAACAAGGTTCATACGTATACTCTAGATGGAGATAACATTCGAAAAGGGTTAAACGGCGATTTATCATTCAGTCCCGAAGATCGCACCGAAAACATTAGACGTATTGCAGAAACGGCCCACCTAATGATGGATGCCGGGCTCGTGGTCCTAGCAGCATTTGTTTCTCCCTATCAAAAAGACCGTGACCATATTCGAAATGTAGTAGGTCACAATAATATGATAGAAATATATATTAAGACTTCAGTTGAAGAATGTGAACGAAGAGACGTAAAGGGGCTTTACAAAAAAGCCAGAAAAGGCGAAATTAAAAACATGACTGGAATATCTGCACCCTACGAATCACCATTACATCCAGATATTCAGATAAATACGGAGGAAATAACTGTAATTGAGGCCACAAAACAAATTATTACCTTTATCAACCCAAAATTGATCATTAAGAATGAGTAATTATACTATAAACCACTTAAGAGAGCTCGAGTCCGAGGCTATATTTGTCATTAGAGAAGTGGCTGCGCAATTTGATAAGCCTGCGCTCTTATTTTCGGGGGGAAAAGATTCCATTTTGATGACACATCTGGCTAAAAAAGCATTTTATCCGGCCAGAATTCCTTTTCCTTTAATTCATATTGACACTGGGCATAATTTTCCTGAAACAATTGAGTTTAGAGACCGTTTGGTAAATGATTTGGGTGTAACACTTATCGTAGGATCTGTCCAAGAAGCCATCGATAAAGGAATGGTAAAAGAAGAGACCGGAGTAAATGCCTCCAGAAACTCATTGCAAATTGTTACACTTTTAGATACCCTAGAAAAACACAAAACAGATGCAGCTATGGGTGGTGCCAGGAGAGATGAAGAAAAAGCCAGAGCAAAAGAACGTTTCTTTTCACATCGCGACGAATTTGGGCAATGGGACCCAAAAAACCAACGACCTGAATTGTGGAATCTCTTTAATGGTAGAAAAAACAACGGTGAACACTTTAGGGTCTTTCCAATATCTAATTGGACAGAAATGGATGTTTGGGAATATATTAAATTAGAGGAAATTGATTTACCCTCACTCTATTTCTCACACAAACGTAAATGTGTTGAAAGAGATGGTGTTATTTTAGCTGCATCAAAATACATTAACTTAAAAGATGGAGAAGAGGTTACTGAAAAAATTGTGCGTTACAGAACCTGTGGAGACATGCCTATTACTGGAGCTGTATACTCTGAGGCAGATACAATAGAAAAAATCATTGACGAGATTGCAACCACAAGAACAACTGAAAGGGGTACTAGGGCCGACGACAAAAGAGGTGAAACGGCAATGGAAGACCGTAAAAAAGCAGGTTACTTCTAAAATTATTTAAATCATAGATTAAAATGGATCTCAAAAATACGCAGCTACTCAGATTTACTACAGCAGGAAGTGTTGACGATGGAAAAAGTACCCTCATTGGGCGAATGCTTTACGATAGTAAGTCCATTTTTCAAGATCAACTCGATGCTGTAGAACTTTCAAGCCAGAATAAGGGATTTGACTATGTCGATTTGTCTCTATTTACCGATGGCCTTAAGTCTGAAAGAGAGCAAGGAATAACCATTGATGTCGCTTACCGCTATTTTGCCACGCCAAAACGTAAATTTATTATTGCCGATACACCTGGACATATTCAGTATACGAGAAATATGGTTACTGGAGCATCGACTGCAAATTTAGCAATCATACTAATTGATGCGCGAAAAGGGCTTCTGGAGCAAACCCACAGACATGCGTTTATTGCATCCCTACTTCAAATTCCACACGCCATTGTTTGCGTTAATAAAATGGATTTGGTTGGATACAAAAAAGACGTCTATGAAAAGATTGTGCAAGATTTTAAGGAATTCTCGTCTAAACTAAACATTAAGGACATTCAGTTTATCCCCATTTCTGCCCTTGAAGGAGATAATGTGGTAAACCGATCAAAAAACATGTCTTGGTACGAAGGAAGTACTTTAATGTACCTACTAGAAAACGTTCATATTTCAAGCGATTACAATCTTGTCGATTGTCGTTTTCCAGTCCAATCTGTTATTAGACCACATACGCGAGAACATCAAGATTATAGAGGATATGCGGGTCGAATTGACGGGGGCGTCTTTAAGGCGGGTGATAAGGTTAAGGTCTTACCATCAGGCTTTTCAACCAACATAAAAGCAATAGAACTTAACGGTATTGAAATTAAAGAAGCATTTTCACCCATGTCGGTAACAGTCAGGTTAACTGATGAGATTGACATTAGCCGAGGCGATATGATTGTTCGAGAGAACAACAGCCCAGAAGTAACTCAAGACTTGGATGTGCTCATAACTTGGATGAGTGAAAATCCGGTCTTCAAAAGGACAAAAGTTTTTGTAAAGCATACCACCAATGAGTGTATTTCAATGATTAAAGACATCAAATACAAAATAGACATCAACACCCTTCATCGAATCGAGAACATCGAACAAATAGAAATGAATGATATCGCACGTATTTCTATTCGAACATCTAAGCCACTTTTTGTTGATTCATACAATAGAAACCGCCTTACTGGCGGTATCATTTTAATTGATGAACAAACAAATGAAACCATTGGTGCTGGTATGATTCTTAACAAGAGTTAATAAATGTTTTCTGAGCTCACACAACTTGCTATCAAAGCGGCTATAGAGGCCAGTAAAGACATCTTAATCATTTACCAATCAGATGATTTTGAGATAGAGAACAAGGAAGACAACTCTCCTTTAACAAAAGCCGATAAAGCTGCTCACAAAATTATATCTTCTATTTTACAAGAAAGTAAAATCCCAATTCTTTCAGAAGAAGGTAAAAGTATTCCTTACGAAACACGAAAATATTGGAATAAGCTCTGGATCGTAGACCCTATAGACGGCACCAAAGAATTTATTAAACGCAATGGCGAGTTTACTGTTAACATTTCACTTATAGAAAACAACAAGCCTATCATTGGCGTCGTTCTTGCTCCTGCTTCTGGAGCGCTCTACTTTTCAGAAAAGAACATAGGTGCATTTAAATCGGTCATTAACATAGACTTTTTTAATCCTGAAAATCTGTTGGCGGAGGCTCTACCTCTTCCATTAAAACACAAAAATCAGGCGTATACTGTTGTCGCAAGCCGATCACATTTATCCAAAGAAACGGAAGCATATGTTGAAGATCTAAGAACAAAACACGGTGAAGTTAAGTTCATATCTATAGGTAGTTCTTTAAAGCTATGTATGGTGGCAGAAGGAAAGGCAAATTGTTATCCAAGATTTGCACCAACGATGGAATGGGACACAGCAGCTGGGCAAGCCATTTGCGAAGCTGCAGGATTTCAGGTTATAGATTTTAAAACCAAAAAATCTATGAAATACAACAGAGAACAACTTCTGAATAATTGGTTTACTGTGCTTTAAAAGTAATGTGTCTTTTTGAGTAACTATTTTTAAATTCTAGGTAGTGCTACTCAAATTAACTGTTTTAGTTTGAGAAATCGATAAAATATATATATTTTAGCAACAACAAAGAGTAGTATACCTACTCTATTGTGAGTAAAAAAACTACTCTTTATTGGTTTGTTCACACATACTTAAAAAATGAGATGTGTGAGTAACAAGGGCGAAGCCGTCCTAAAACTCTATTCATTACTTTAAAGCCTTACTACAATCTTAAGCGTTTTAATCTCATCTAAAACAAGAATTAAGCTCTTGCTAAAGTTCTTTTTAAACTCTGCCAACAAGGCTTATCTTCGTGGTCTTGCTCAAGAGTTTGGAGAATCGACAAACGCCATCCGTCTAGAATTAAATAAACTGGAGGGCGCGGGAATGCTTTGTTCAGAGTACGATGGGAATAAAAAATATTTTTCTGCAAATAAGGCGCACCCACTCTTTTCTGACATTCAAAACATTGTTCGGAAATACGTTGGTTTAGATCAAATTGTAAATCAAATTGTAAACGATCTTGGTGCTATAAAAAAAATATACCTGACTGGTGATTGGGCAAAAGGAAAGGAATCTGAAGTGATTGATTTATGTTTTGTAGGGAGTGACCTAAATAAAATCTATTTATTAAAACTCATTGAAAAAACAGAACAGTTAGTTGGTAAAAAAATCAAATACCTCATCTATCAAGAACACGAAATTCATGAAGAAGGATTGTTGATTTGGCATAAAGAGTAATTCGTTTAAATAAACACATTGAAAATTTAATTTATCAGAATATGAAAATTGTTGTAATAGGAACAGGGTATGTAGGCTTGGTTACAGGAACCTGCTTTGCAGAAATGGGTAATGATGTGGTCTGTGTGGACATTGACCAACAAAAAATAGAAACCCTAAAACAAGGTATCATTCCAATATACGAGCCTGGGCTGGAAAATCTTGTAACACGAAACTATAAAAAGGGAACGCTGCATTTTACAAGCACACTAAAAGCCGCAATGACAGATGCCGAAGTGGCCTTTATTGCAGTGGGAACACCAATGGGGGAAGATGGGTCTGCAGACCTCAAATATGTTTTAAATGTGGCTTCTGAACTTGGACAGGAGATGAACAACACTATGGTCATCGTAGACAAATCTACAGTGCCTGTTGGAACAGCTGATAAAGTTAGGGAAGCCATTCAAAAAGAGCTGGACCTTAGGGGTGAAAAAACAAGATTTTATGTGGTCTCAAATCCTGAATTTTTAAAAGAAGGTGCCGCAGTAGAAGATTTTATGAAACCCGACCGCGTTGTTATAGGTGCTGATAATGAAGTGGCACTCGATAAAATGCGGCAATTGTACGCACCTTTTTTTAGAACACACGATCGTTTTATAGGCATGGACATCCGTTCTGCAGAAATGACTAAATATGCCGCCAATGCAATGTTGGCCACAAAAATTTCATTTATGAATGAAGTTGCAAACGTTTGTGAACGCGTTGGGGCAGATGTTAATAAAGTACGTATTGGAATTGGTTCCGATCGCCGAATTGGCTATTCTTTTATTTATCCTGGCTGTGGTTATGGTGGATCTTGTTTTCCAAAAGATGTAAATGCCCTAATAAAAACCGCTAATTCTGTTGGGTATCATCCTGAACTCATTGCTGCTGTTGATGGCGTAAATCAAAGGCAAAAACAAGTCATTGTACAAAAAATTATTGCCCGCTTTGGTGAAGACCTGACCGGAAAAAACTTTGCGCTATGGGGGCTTTCCTTTAAACCCGAAACAGATGACATGCGCGACGCGGCGAGCCTCGTAGTTGTAAATGAGCTTGCAAGAAGAGGTGCAAAAATTTCGGCCTACGACCCAAAGGCTATGAATGAAGCTAAAGAATACTACTTCAAGGAAAACCCTAGTATTTCATACGCAGAACAAAAATATGACGTTACAGAAAATGCTGATGCATTAATTTTATTAACCGAGTGGAAAGAATTCCGATCGCCTAACTTTCAAAAACTTAAAACCCAACTTAACAATGCAATTATTTTTGATGGTAGAAATCAATACAACGCATTTAATTTAAAAGACCTTGGATTCGAATATTTCCAAATTGGCGTTTAAAATTATTCTTATAGAAATATCCGATTAAGCCAATTGGCTTTGAACGTTAAAGATGGTAGATTTATTTCCGATTTCTGTATATTGCAAGAGTTGGTGCTGAAATAAAAAATTAACGATTAATCCTTTATCATTAATAATGAAAAACTTAAAAATCAAATTCCTTTACTTTATCCTTTGCTTTTCTTTAATCTTGAGTGCTCAAACAGAAACTCAAATAGCAAATGAAATAAACAAGCTTGGCATCAATTCTATGTCTGAAGTGAATGCTGAATTAGCGAAAAGAGGAATGTCAGAAGCCGATGCCCGAAAAATGGCCAAAGTTTATGGTATTGATTATGACGAATATATTAAGAAATATATAGCCAGTGATGAGGGCTTTGAAGCAAATAAATTGTCTAGCTCTGCCTATTATGACAGCTTAACAGTTTCAAAATTAGATTATACCCCAGCCATTGATCCGCCTAGTGCCTCTTTATTTGGTTCAGACTCTACAAATTCTTTACCCTATTTTGGATACGAAATTTTTAACAACAACCCCTTTGCAAACAAAGATTACCTTATTGGTAACATAGATGAAAATTACATTTTGGGCCCAGGAGATGAAATTCGTATTTACGTCTGGGGTGCACATGCCTATCAGGCTCAAGTTCGAATTGATCTTAATGGAAATATTGCCCTGCCTGAAAATGGGGTTTTCTTTGCTTCGGGTTACACCTTTTCAACGCTTAAGAAAAAACTCAAAAACTTCCTTGGCAAATCGTATTCTGGTTTAGGAGCTTCCCCTCAAACTGCATTTATTGATGTTTCTTTAACACAGTTAAGGCCTGTTAGTATTACAGTTTTAGGTGAGGCCAACGCGCCTGGACCTCATTTGGTAAACGGGCTCGCTACAGTATTAAATGCCCTGTACGCTGCTGGAGGAATAAAAACCTCAGGGTCTTTAAGAGAAATTAAAGTCTACAGAAACAACAAGCTTCTGAAAACCATCGATGTATACAATTATATCACGGCCGGTGCGCTAGATAAGGATGTTCGTCTCATGAATAATGATGTGATCTTTATTCCTTCAAGACAAAGCACCATACAGCTAACAGGAGCGGTTCAAAAAAACGCAATTTATGAACTAAAAGATGGTGAGGGTTTAAGGCAGCTGCTTGATTTTTCCGGAGGGCTTCTTCCCAACGCCTCTGCAAAAAACATTTCTATTCATCGAATTACACCCTTTGAAGAGCGCTCAGAAGAACAAATATTTGACCGTTATTTAAGCACTGTAAACTGGCACAAGATGCTTTCAGAAAAAAAGAACTTCACACTATTTGATGGAGACAGTATCAGTGTTAACACCATCCTTGATAGAGTATTAAATCAAGTAACAATTAGTGGGGCTGTGAACCAGCCTGGATCTTATTCAACCGACGCTTATCCCGATTTAAAATCCCTGATTCAGTCTGGAGCCAAAGGCATGCGGCCTAGAGCTAATTCTGAAAAAGTAGATGTCTTCCACACTGACCTTAGCGGAAAAAGGTCTTTTGAAAGCCTGAACCTAAAAGAAGTTTTGGCGGGAAATCAAAACTTAAACCTCACGCACAATGATAGCGTTGTTGTTTATAGAAGAGATCGGCTTGGTGCCGAAGAGCCTTGGGTTGAATATTACAGCTTCATGAAAGACACGTCTCAAACAGATGATTCCATTCGGATTCCTTGGTCTGAAAATTTAAGCTTATACGATATCGTCTTCGCATTAAACCCCATTTCTGACCCTAATTTTAAAAGACAGGC
>NTKG01000049.1 GCA_002457305.1 Bacteroidetes bacterium MED-G21
ATTCATGTGGCCGGAAAAAGCCTTCCATTTGGTGGTGTCGGAACAAGTGGTATAGGATCTTACCACGGGGCAAAAAGTTTTGAATGCTTTAGCCACCAAAAAGGTATTGTAAAAAGAGGTACATGGATCGATGTTCCTATTAGGTATGCCCCTTATGCTTCAAAATTACCTTTCATAAAAAAGTTGTTTAAATTCATTAGCTAATGGACAAATACCTCATCCTGATTGCAGGCCCTACTGCAGTTGGAAAAACGCAACTTTCACTTTCTATTGCCGAACAATACAAAACAGATATTATATCATGTGATTCTAGACAATTTTATAAAGAAATGTGCATCGGAACTGCAGTCCCTAATGCTGATGAATTATCGAAAATTAAACACCATTTTATTCAAAATTTAAGCATTGAAGACAACTATTCAATAGGACAATTTGAGCGGGACGCGCTTGCAAAAATTGAAGCCCTTCACAAAAACAACAATATGATCGTGATGGTTGGAGGCTCTGGGATGTACATCGATGCTGTTTGCAAGGGTCTAGATGATTTCCCTCCAGTACCTGATTCAATTCGTGAGGAATTGAACCTACGTCATCAAAACGAAGGCTTAGATGCATTAAAAAAAGAACTTATGAAGCTTGACCCAGACTATTATGAACTGGCAGACTCATCAAATCCTCATAGAATAATACGCGCCATAGAAATCTGTATGGTTTCGGGCAAACCCTTTTCATCATTTCGTAAACAACAGGCCAAAAAGAGAAATTTTAAAACAGTAAAAATCATCCTAAATAGAGATAGAGAAGAATTGTATTCTCGTATCAACAAAAGAGTAGATAGGATGATTAAAGAAGGTTTGTTAGAAGAAGTTAAAAACCTTTACAATTATAAAGATTATAACGCCCTTCAAACAGTTGGTTATAAAGAACTATTTGCCTACTATGATGGCGATTGGGATCTAGAAACTGCTATTGAGGAAATCAAAAAAAATACACGAAGATATGCCAAAAGACAAATGACTTGGTTTAGAAGAGATACTCAAAATGTTTTTTTTAACCCTGACAAAACATCAGAGATTATAGCATTCGTTGAAAAAAACACTAAAAACTAAACTTTAACCATATATCAAAGTCACAAAACATAAATAAATTATTAAAGGAATAAAAGGTTGTTAAAATTATTGAGTAACGAAGCTAAACAAACGCTTAATAAGTGCTCTAATAAATAATATTGAAGGTACTGAAGTAATAATCTTTAAATCTTCTTTAAAGCTTGATGAATCGTCTAAAAATCTAAATAAAGTCTTCACATCTACTTTATGAAATAATTTTGAAAACAATACAGAACCAAGCTTATTTTGTGCCGATAAGACATCTAAAAATAGCATGTCATAAAAAGTAAACTTTGTTATTTTATCAAACCTTTTAAGGTTGCTATCCCCTTTCAAAGCATTAAGTAAATCAAGTGTTTTTCTACTACAATTATTAAAAGTATAGCCTGTACTTGGCTTAGTCCATCCGCCATTTGTTCCTATATTTATTAGTTTTGAACTATTGTGTGTAGAAAATGGGTAAACCGTCATTGGAATGGCGCCTTGCTCTTTTCTAAGTATCGTATAATTACCAATGTCTCTACGTTCTAAATATGCTTTGATTCCAGCTTCGTAGCTCGAATAATTTAAGAGCTCTTTTGAGAAAAGAGTATACTCAACTAGAGCTTTGTTGCTACTAATAGGTAATACATACATAAATCTTGTATTTCCTTCTTGAGGAATGCCAAAGTCCATAAAAGTAGCGGTAGAAGAATCAAAACAAGACGTATCTGTTTTAATAAACCAACCCACAAAATGTTGTTGGAGAACAGGATATTTATTTTGTTTCGTATAATTTTCAGGATTTGGGATACTGTTAAATAATTTAGAAGCAGTAAAGATCATATCTCTGGTATGAACTTCCACATTTTTATTGTTAGGAATGATATTTACAACTTCTTGCTTAAGAAATTTGATGTTTGATTTTGAACGAATCACAGACCAAACTTCTTGGTAGAAATCTTTACTATTAATCATTTTATATCGGTAAGGACTCAAAGATAGTTTTAGATGAGATTTAGAATCTGCAAAAATAACAGAGTCCCAATATTTGGAGACTAAGCCATCCCACTCACCATCTGAATCCTCCCAAAAAGACCAAGTTCTATCATCAGCATTACGTTCAACTGAATCAATAATCAAAATTGATTTTTGATCGAAAAATGAATCTTTTGCAAGTCTATAAGCAAGCATTAATCCAGCAGCACCAGCACCAGTTATTATGTAATCGTAATACTTCATTTATAAAATTAAAAAGATGGAAAAAAATACAAACATGCAAATCATTATATGACAAGATATTTTTGAATTTGTATCAATACTAAAAGATTGATACCACCAATGAGCGATATTTGCAACAATAAACCAAGCAATATAATTCTGTAAAGGGACAATTCCGTCTTTAAATACCCAAAAATCAAATCTTGGAGCAGAAACTTCAATAACCATATCTAAAAACATCATTAAAAGTGCACCAATCAAAATTCTTAAACCTTTATTTTGAACAATCATTTTTGCGACATCTGCGCTAACTATTGTGAGTAGGCACCAATTGAGGCAAATCACAATAGGAACTCCAAATATTTTAAGTCCTAAATTTTCACCATAGGTGTAAGAACCATAAATAAGATCAAAGTTAACACCAAGTACTTCTGAGGTAAAACCCAAAATTAGAGGTATAGAGATGGCTTTAAAAACTTCATAGGGATTTCCTTTTAGACATAAAATAACAATCAGAAAATTAAGCGTAAGATGTAAAGGGGTCAAAGCTAAAAACCAAGCACTAGCAGATGATATAATACCCAGAATACCTGAGATGGTAAACAACCAAACTAATCCGATATAAGCGTTTAATTTAAGATTCATGAATTTGAGCTTTTATGTATTAAGTCTGCTGTAATTTTACCTGACCACAAACAAAGAGGTATACCACCTCCTGGATGAACGCTTCCTCCACAGAAAAATAGATTACCAATAGAACTGCTAAAATTCGGATGTCTCAAAAAAGCAGAAAATTTAGAATGGCTTGCTGCCCCATATATTGAACCCTGATAACTACGGGTTTTTTTCTCTATGTCTCTAGGATCAATTATAGATTCATAATTAATGAGCTGATTCAAATCGACCTTAAGAACTCTATTTAATTTTTCTATAATATTTGTTCTTGTTTGTCTAATTAAAGCATCCCAATCTTGTCCTTTATTTCCAGGAACATTAACCATAGTAAACCAATTTTCACATCCCTCAGGTGCATCATTAGATTCTTCTTTAGAGCTTATATTTATATATACCGTGGGATCGTTAGAAATTGTTTGATCTTTAAAAATACACTCGAATTCATTCTTGTAATCAGCAGAGAAAAAAATGTTATGCAAATCTAAATCTGGAAATGTCTTTTTGATACCCCAATAAAAAATAAGAGCAGAGCTACTTCTTTCTTGAGAAAGGGTTCTTTCGGGAGCTTTTTGCTTGCGCAATAGTTTTCTGTAGGATGATACAACATCAGCATTAGAAATCACTATATCTGAAGAAATAAAACCTTTTGCAGTCATAATACCAGTGACTTTAGAAGCCTTAGTTATAATTTCCTCAACTTTGGTATTAAAGGTAAACTTAACCCCCAAATCTTTAGCTAACTGAACAAGACTTTTAGTAATTTGGTGCATACCCCCTTTTGGGAAATACGTTCCAAATGAATGTTCTAGATGTGGTATCATAGACATAATTCCCGGAGTTTTGTAAGGTGATGATCCATTGTATGTGGCAAATCTATTGTAAAACTGAACCAATCGAGGATCCTTAAAAATACTGGAATTGTAATCAGATAAATTTTTGTTTATGTTGAGTTGAGGGAGCCTTACTAGCGCTTTTATAGTATCTTTAGATAAATATGTAGAGAGTTTGTGAAGAGAATTCTCTAAAAATAATGACGCCGTAAGTTCATATTTATTTTCACTTTTAAAAAGGTAGTCGAGCATGGTTTTTTCTGAAACGTCAAAAGTATTTGAAGCACTTTTTGCAAAAGCATTTTTATCAGAAGGTGCAGAAAATCTTGTACCGTCTTCAAAAAAGTAATTACATATAATCGACTTTCTTTTGTAAGTAAAATAATCTTCAATAGGTTTATCAGCAATTTCAAAAAGTTCTTCTATGAGATGAGGCATAGTAAACAATGAAGGCCCCATATCAAATCTATAGCCATTAGATTTAAATGCTGTAAGTTTTCCTCCAGCATAAGAATTTGCTTCGAATATTTCAACATGGTAACCGATAGACTGAAGTCTTATTGCAGCTGCCATACCAGCAATACCTGAACCTACAATAATGATGCGATTGTTTTTCATTTCCAGATAAATATAAGATGAAATTCAGAATTTAATACGCAAGAATAGAATTGTTTTTTTTTACAACAAAACATTTAAGCCATCATCGGCCAAAACAGTGTTCTCAAAGATCAATTTTGCCTCGTTTAAAAGCAATTTTAAATCAGTGTATCGAGCTGAATAGTGTCCTAACATAAGCATTTTCACATTTGCTTTTTTTGCAATTAATGCAGCTTGTTCAGCTGTAGAATGTTTGGTTTGTTTAGCTAAAACTTTACAATCATTTGCAAAAGTTGCTTCATGATAAAGCAAATCTACGTCTTTAATAAAATCACATAAAGCAGGGTAATACATCGTATCTGAACAATATGCGTAAGAAAGTGAAGGTTCAGGGTCAAAAGTTAATTTAGTATTTTCTACAATAGCACCATCCGCTTTAATATAGTTGGCGCCATCTTTAATTTTATTTAACTCATAAACAGGCACCTCAAAAGCATCTACAGCTTTTCGATTTATTTTTCGAGTTTTTATTTTTTCTTTAACTAAAAAGCCACAAGTATCAATAGAATGACGGAGTGGAAATGAATGAACTTCTACCCTTTTATCTTCAAATAAAAGTTCGGGAGATTTAAAATTTAAAGGATGAAAATTGAGCTTGTAACTTAAGTAAGTATTAGATGCATTAAATAAAGATTGTAATATGTTTAAAAGATCACTTGGGGCAAATACATCAAGTTCTTTTTCTCTTCCCAAAAGATGAAAGGTGGACAATAATCCAGGCAATCCAAAATAGTGATCACCATGTAAATGAGAAATAAAAACAGCCTGAATTTTTTGCATGCGTATTTTATTTTTACGCAACTGGATCTGCGTTCCTTCACCACAATCTATTAAAAAGCAACGATCTTGTACCTTTACAACTTGTGAAGTATGATTTCTAAATGAGGTTGGAGAAGCAGAGCCACATCCTAAAACAGTGATTTCAAAACTCATAAAACGATGAAATATTTCAATATAGATGTAAAACTAAAAAAATAGCTTCTCAAACAAATGAGAAGCTATACATTCTGTAAAAAAAATAGATTAATTTCCAGGATAATAAAATGTAACTGAAGAAGTCAACTTTGCCTGGTAGCCTTCACCAGGAATAAAATCTCCAATGCCATTATAATTCCACTCGGGTAAATATGCTGTACCATCAAAAGTTTTAACAATAATGATTTCATTTAATATAGGTGCTAACATTTGTTCTAAATTACCAGAGGAATCTCTTAAATAAGAAAACATATTCCAACCAACATTAAATTCCATCTGATAATCTTGTGGAAGTAATTTTGTACCACTAATTGTTAAATCACTAGCATCACTAAGCTTGATCAAATAACCCTTACCATTATTTAAATCGCCAATACCATTAAAATCGAAATTTGGCAAATAAGCTAATCCTTGACCATCTTTGGCAATTATTAAAGAATTGTATACCGGAGCTAAAACAACATCCATAGATGGGTTAATTGGTTCAATATAAGTTGAAAAGGTATACCAACCCTCAGGTAAATCTATGGTTTGTGAATCTGGTACAGGTGTAAACTCACAGGAGCCATCATCTACTTCAGCATCAGCATTGTAATTTAGCGCATCAGGATTGGTACAACCACTAACAGGCTCAACACAATTAAATTCTCCAGTAAATGGTGCACCACCACTAATTAATTCTTGATCTGAAGCATCACTAATAGTCCAAGACACCTCCGTTGGATAACTCCCTTCTGTAGCTGTTACAGAAACACAACCTTGAGAAGGATCGTAACAAAGAGATGCAGATGCATTATCTCCAGTTTCAAAAGTAAAAGACTCACCATTAATTATTAAATCTGTTCCATTCCATCCGTCACCATAAGAATCAATCATTTCAATACTTAGCAAGGCCCCTGAACCACATTCAATATTTCCATCACAATCGTAACCAGGAAGAGGACCATCGCCACCACAATCACCACATTCATCTAATTCAGCACACGAGCCATCGTCAAGCTCGGCAGAGGCGTTGTAATTACATGCACTAGGATCAGTACAACCACTCACTTGGACATCACAATTAAATTCGCCAGTAAATGGAGCACCACCACTCAGTAATTCTTGTCCAGATGCATCGCTAATGGTCCAAGACACCTCAGCAGGCCAAGAACCTTCGCTTACATTAACTTCAACACATCCTTCTGAAGAATCGAAACATAAAACTTCTGATCCAGAACTTCCAGTGTTAAGGGTAACTGATATACCATTAACAACTAAATTACTACCGTTCCAGCCGTCACCATATGAGTCTAACATTGATATATTTAAGGTTTCTCCTGTTAAGCAATTACCATCACAGTCATAACCTGGAGCAGGGCCATTGCCACCACAGTCACCACATTCATCTATTTGAGCACAAGAACCATCGTCAACAGTTGCATTTGAGTTGTAATTACAAGCACTAGGATCGGTACAACCAGACTGAATATCTGCCGCCCAAATAATCATCTCCATAGCCCCATTGTAATTTTCTTCACATGCATCCAAAATTTGTGATTCAGGAAGCTCAAAACCACCTCCTGAAGCGGAATTAGGTCTTAATTCGTAGGTATAACCTAAAGCACCCAAACCATCATAGGTCCAATCTGGCATGGTACCACTAGCTAAATAAAGTGCACCATTGGCATCTCCAGTACCAAATGTAAAAGGATAACCGTTTGTATTGGTAATGGCATCATTCATGGCATTCCCTAAACTTACCACTTCAGCATGATCTGGCGTTTGACTGTTAGAATATCCCCAAGGACCTAAAACCAAAGCAGAATAAGAATGAATATCGAGATGACCTCTTAAATTTGGTATAGACTGCATGTAATTTTTAACCACATTGGCTTCGTATGCTGAAAAAGGAGAAGAACCTACATAGACGTCTGAAGACGGCGAAGTACTGGTACTCTGTCCACCATTCCAGTCAGCATCCCAGTTCCGGTTTAAATCGGTACCTATGTATGAAGAGCCAGGATTCGGTTGTCTGTTCTTTCTCCAATAACGATCTGTAGTATGTGAGTACACATAACCATCAGGATTTACAATTGGAATGATATAAACATCAACAATATTTAACAAATTTTGTATAAAACTATCCGCCGTATAATTTTGAGACAACTGATCGGCCAAATAAGTGGTTGCCATCACAGTAACCCATTCTCTAGCATGCTGGCAACCATTAAAAAATACAGCAGGCTTATTGTTACCTCCGGTGCTAAACTTAATACCTCTTATAGCTCTATTTTCATAAGACGAGCCTAAATTTATAAGCGTAGCTATTGAGTTAGAACTGGCTATTTCCTCTAATTTATCTTGAACCTCATCATAAGTTCTATAAATAGTGTACCAAGCTTCTCCATCGCGTTGAGAACGCATCAGGTTCATGTATTGATTTTCGCGGTCAATTTTTTCCTTCAGGTCTTCTACTAGAGTTTCGTAAGACACGCCATTGTCTTTAAGCCAATTTTTAGCTTCTTTATTAACGATAACATCAGGAACACATGCATGACTTCGACAGGATAAATAATTGACATCAAAAGCATTGAGGGCAGATTCTATTTCTGGTGTTAAAGACTTAATCTTAACAACACTGGTGTTTTCATAAGGCAAACTGTTGTTTTGAGCATGCGCCAAAATACAGGAAAACATTAAAATCAGAGGGAGGATACGTTTCATAGTTTAAATTTTATATAAAGTTACCAAAAAGTATTCCAAAAAAAAAGCTGCACAAAGCAGCTATTTTTTTAGATAATCTAAGTAGTTTATTTATTCACAACTAAACGTCCAGAATGTGATACATTAGATGTTGACAATTTATATAAATAAACACCATTTTTAAATGATGAAGTATTCACATTATATGTTTGTTCAGACTGAACAGATCCTTTTAATTGATCAGTATAAACAAGGTTTCCAAGTAAATCATAGATATAAAGTGAAAGATACTTTGCATTGTTATTATAAAATGAAAAACTTGCTATCCCTGCTGCTGGATTAGGCGACACAACAAACCGATCAAAATTCTCTATATTTTTAGAATCTATACTCAGATTAGGATTGTTTTCTGCTGGCTCAACATTAATAAAAAATGTTGGAATAACATCATTTAATACTGAATAATCACCATTTAGGGCAAGATCTAATAAAACATTACCACCAGTGTAAGGAATATTGAAATCTACATCAATATTAATTCCTAGAGGAGCTCCATTAATAGATACTGCAGCTGAAAGAGCTAATTCATATAGGCCTGTTTCAACAGGTATTCCGGATAATACAACACCTCCAGATGTATTAGGTTCAAAATAACAACTCGGAACACTACAGTCGTAAGACATACCAGTTGGTAATACAACACCTGTGATTTGAGCAAAATTAAATGGTAAATCTAATGACTGACCTCCAAGTTCTACAGTAAATGATTCTGGTACATCAAAAATAATAGAGTCTAGATAATTCGCATCTAAATAAGCACTTGGTAGCGTAATCTCAGTACTGTCTGCATTATATGTACTTCCTGCAGGCGGCTCAAAGCCTTGCGCAAAAGATAAAGACACTGTTAAAAGTGCAAATAAGGATAATGTAAATACTTTTCTCATAGTAAAGCTATTAAAGTTGATTTAAAGGTTTTTTTCTAATTCTTCCATGTAAATATAGTCAATTGCTTCAGAAATCGTTGGTACAACTACAAATAGTTCTTCTAAATCACTCATAGACAGCATATTTCCTACCACCACCACAAATGACTTATGAACTTCTAGGTGTGCCTTATTACAATTTGAAAGGGCTAATTTTACAGATTCAGTAAAAGCTATTTTTGAAGCATCAATAATATGATTTGCTGATAAATCAATAGAGCTCAAAGCAGAAATAAAGTCCGCTTCAACATCATTTAAAGGTGAATAAAGTGTGTAAGTATCCGCCTTGTTAATATCCCAATACATCTTAAGCTTCTCTTTTAATTTTTTCGGCCAACAGATATATAACAGCCATACGAATGGCAACACCATTCTCTACCTGATCTAAAATAATCGATTGATCGCTGTCGGCAACATCAGAAGTTATTTCTACACCGCGGTTGATAGGTCCAGGATGCATGACAACAATTTTATTTGGCAAAGAATCTAAAAAATCTTTATCCAATCCATACAGCATGATGTACTCTCTTATGGAAGGGAAATAATTGACTTCCATGCGTTCGAGCTGAATTCTTAACATGTTAGCCACATCACACCATTCGAGTGCTTTTCTAAGATCATTCTCTACCTTTACCCCTAGCTCATGAATGTATTTTGGAATTAAAGTGGCAGGACCACAAACCATGACTTCTGCACCTAATTTTTGCAAACAAAATATATTTGATAAAGCTACTCTAGAATGTGCTATATCACCAACAATAACAACTTTTTTACCTTTTACCTCACCCAATTCTTCGCGTATAGAATAAGCATCTAACAAAGCCTGAGTAGGATGCTCGTGAGAACCATCTCCTGCATTTACAATTCTGGAGTCGACCTGTTCGGACAAAAATTTTGCTGCCCCCGGATTGGGATGACGCATCACCACCATATCGACCTTCATAGCCAGAATATTGTTAACTGTATCTATTAAGGTTTCACCTTTTTTAAGAGAAGATGAGGCAGCTGAAAAATTAACGATGTCTGCTGACAAACGTTTTTCTGCCAATTCAAAAGAAAGGCGGGTACGTGTAGAATTTTCAAAAAATAAATTGGCGATGGTAATGTCTCTAAGAGATGGTACCTTTTTTATGGGTCTGTTGATGACAGATTTAAAATTGTCGGCTGTTTGGAAGATTAAATCTATATCTTCTTCTGACAACTCTTTTATTCCAACCAAATGCTTAACACTTAAACTTACCATATTTATTCTCTAATCAAACTTACTCGAGCTTTATGAACTAATTTTGGATCCCACTCAACAATAACTTTTTCTGTATCAATAGCGTCTACCGTCATACCAACATAATTGGGTTCAATAGGAAGCTCTCTACTAAACCTACGATCTATAAGAACCAACAATTCGATTTGTTTTGGTCTGCCAAAAGAATTAATGGCATCCATTCCTGCACGAATACTTCTTCCGGTATAAAGCACATCGTCAATAAAAACCACCTTTTTCCCTTCTACTAAAAAATCTATATCTGTTTGATTGGGTGAAATAGGTGCTTGACGCCTTCTAAAATCATCTCTAAAAAAGGTGATATCTAAAGAACCTAAAGAGATGTTTGATATCGAACTTAGCTCAATTAATTTGGAATGAATTTTTTGTGCCAATTGATAACCACGAGGTTGCATACCTATTAAAACGGTATCAGAAAAATCAGAGTGATTCTCAATCAACTGCCAACACAAGCGGTTAACACTTAGATCTAACTCTGTATGATTGAACAAAATTTTTTCACTCATAAGCACAAATATATTAATGTTATTCTAAAAACAACCTTACTTAAGGGCTAAAAAAAAGCCTTTCGATTAATCGAAAGGCTTTTTAAATATTTAAAAAACAAACATATTATTCAGTTTTGTCAAGTTTATCTTTCAATTCAGCTAAAGCATCAATATCTCCTAAAGTTGATTTCTCTACTTTAGATTGTACCGCTTTCATACCTTTAGCAGTCGACTTCTTCTCTGCAGCTTTTTCTGCAGCTAAAGACTCTTTGAAAAGGACAGTGTGCGACAAAACAATCTTTCGAGAACCTTTATTAAATTCGATAACTCGGAATTGTACCGTTTCACCTTTAGTTAACTTAGAACCATCTTCTTTCTCCGAATGTCTTCCAGGTACAAACCCTTCAACACCTTCAGTTTTGAAAAGCACTGAAGCACCTTTATCATGAACATGCGTTACTTCACCTTCATGCTCTGAACCTTCAGCAAAAATTGTTTCGTAAGTATCCCAAGGGTTGTCTTCTACTTGTTTATGACCTAAAGAAAGTCTTCTATTGTCAGTGTCAAGCTCAAGAACAACAATCTCTAATTCTGCACCTATAGCAGTGAATTCAGAAGGATGTTTTACCTTCTTCGTCCATGAAAGGTCAGAAATATGAACCAATCCATCAACACCTTCTTCCAGCTCTACAAAAACTCCAAAATTAGTGAAGTTTCTAACCACACCAGTGTGCTTAGATTTGGCTGGATATTTCGCTGTAATATCTGCCCATGGATCTTTAGTTAATTGCTTCAGACCTAAAGACATTTTACGTTCTTCACGATCTAATGTTAAAATTTCAGCTTCTACTTCAGCACCTACTTTCAAGAAATCTTGTGCAGATCTCAAGTGCGTAGACCAAGACATTTCAGAAACGTGGATTAAACCTTCAACACCTGGTAAAATTTCGATAAAGGCACCATAATCAGCTAAAACAACCACTTTACCTTTAACACGATCAGATACTTTCAAATCTTTATCCAAAGCATCCCATGGATGAGCAGAAAGTTGTTTAAGACCCAGTTGAATACGCGTTTTTGCTTCATCAAAATCTAAAATAACAACATTGATTTTTTGATCTAATTCTACAATCTCATTTGGATGATTGATACGGCTCCATGAAAGATCTGTAATGTGGATTAAACCATCAACACCACCCAAGTCAATAAACACACCATAAGAGGTAATGTTCTTAACAGAACCTTCAAGAACTTGTCCTTTTTCAAGTTTTCCAATAATTTCTTTTTTCTGAAGCTCAATATCTGCTTCAATAAGTGCTTTATGAGATACAACAACGTTTTTAAAATCGTGATTAATTTTCACCACTTTAAATTCCATAGTTTTACCTACGTATATATCGTAATCACGAATTGGTTTCACATCGATTTGAGATCCTGGTAAAAAAGCTTCTATTCCGAAGACATCTACAATCATACCACCTTTAGTACGACACTTCACAAAACCGTTAACGATTTCTTCATTATCGTGCGCAGAATTAACCCGATCCCAAGAACGTATAGAACGTGCTTTTCTATGCGATAAAACCAACTGACCTGTACGGTCTTCCTGTTGATCAATTAATACTTCTACATTATCACCAACCTTTAGTTCAGGATTGTATCGGAATTCATTTAAAGAAATAACACCTTCAGACTTTCCGCCTATATCAATAATCGCCTCACGGTCGGTTAAATTAATAATGGTCCCATCAATAACACCTGCCTGATTTTCATCAGGAAGTGTGGCATCATACATGGACTCAAAATCCTTATACTCTTTACTGGTATATGTGGCAAGGCCACCTTCAGCATAATCTTCCCAATTAAATCCTTCTGTAGTTTCTTCTGCAACAACTTCTGCTGGTGCTTCTTCCACTACTGTTTCTTCTGTAGTTTCTTCTGCAACAACTTCTGCTGGTGCTTCTTCCACTGCAGTTTCTTCTGTAGCTTCTTCTGCAACAACTTCTTCTGCTGGTGCTTCTTCTGCAACAACTTCTTCTAATGGCGCCTCTTCAGCGACTGTAGTATCTATCGTTTCTTCTGTAACTTCTGTTGTAGTTTCTTCTGCAACTGCTTCTGTAGTTTCTTTGGCAGTGCTTGCTGTTTCAACTTCTTGCGTCATCGCTTCAGTTTCTTCAGCTGT
>NTKG01000005.1 GCA_002457305.1 Bacteroidetes bacterium MED-G21
AAAAAGCCCATCCGAGAGGATAGGCTTAATGTTTTAAATATAAAAAAATACGTCTTAAACCAGTTTAACATTTACTGCGTTTAAGCCTTTTTTACCTTCTTGTAACTCAAATTCTACGGCGTCACTTTCATTAATCTCATCGATTAAACCAGTTACGTGTACGAAATATTCTGTTTGAGATTCCTCATCTACAATAAATCCAAATCCTTTAGATTGATTGAAAAATTTTACTGTTCCTTTGTTCATAGCGGTATATATTATGCAGTTTTAACGTTAACGGCGTTTAAACCTTTTCTACCTTCTTGTAATTCGAATTCAACGGCGTCACCTTCGTTAATCTCATCGATTAAACCCGTAACGTGTACGAAGTATTCTGTTTTTGATTCGTCGTCTACAATAAATCCAAAACCTTTAGACTCATTGAAGAATTTTACTGTTCCTTTGTTCATAGTGTAATTTGTAAATTTTAAAGTGCAAAGATACTCTTATATATTTAATATGCTGATTTTAACGTATATATTTCTTGTTTTACTTCTGTTTCAGCTTTATATTTCTGTGTCAAATGTCTTGTGAGAGCACGCTATGATTGAATTCATTTCTTTCATTTCGCTTTCCGATAAATCGCGCCATTCTCCATAGGGAAGGTCTAAATTTATGTTCATAATGCGTATGCGCTTAAGTTTATACACTTCGTAGTTAAGGTGGGCGCACATTCTTCTTATTTGTCTGTTAAGCCCTTCTGTAAGTGTTATTTTAAAATATAATTTGTCAATTTGTTCCACCTTACATTTTTTGGTGACTGTGTCGAGAATGGGTAAGCCATTACTCATTTTTTTGATAAAATCTTTTGTGATGGGTTTGTTTACCCTCACTTCGTAAACTTTTTCGTGATTGTTCCTGGCACGTAATATCTTGTTCACAATATCTCCGTCGCTGGTCAATAATATTAAGCCTTCACTGGCTTTATCTAGTCTTCCAATGGGGAAAATTCGTTTGGAGTGCCCGATGTAATCTATAATGTTGTCTTTTTCTGCTTTGATGTCTGTGGTAGATACAATACCTCTAGGCTTATTTAGTGCTATGTAAACGTGTTCTTCTGTTGGTTTAGAGATTAAGACACCGTCTACATGAACTTCGTCTTTAGGCGCTATTTTTGTCCCCTTTTCAGGAACAGCACCATTAATGGTAACCCTACCTTCTTCAATAAGTTTATCAGCAGCCCTGCGCGAGCAATAGCCTACTTCGCTCAGGTACTTGTTGATTCTCTTAAGTTGAATGTCTTCCATGCTTAATCTTTCAGTTGATAAATAGACTTGATAGGTGTTTAAATTAGAGTGATTCTAATTTTTTTCTTTTTCAGTTTGCTGTTGTTAAGTTGTTCTATGAGTTTATTCGCCTTTTCTTCAGGTACGGATACAAAAGCACAATCTTGTTTTAATTCAATTGTACCTAGTTCATCTCCTATAAGCTTACCTTGTTTGAAAAATAATCCAGCTATATCACTTTTAGAGATTTTGTCTTTTCTGCCACCAGAAATAAATAGCGTTGTACGTCGCGTCGTTTCAGGTGGAAGTACTCTGCTGAGTTTTTCTCTTTCCAAATTATTGATGTAATCGGGCAGCTTTTCGTCTTTCCAATTTAACACATAAGCAGATCCTTCTTTATTCATTCTTGCTGTACGACCATTTCGATGTGTAAATTCTTCTTTTCGCATCGGGAGGTGGTAGTGAACAATGAATTTTATTTCTGGAATATCGATGCCTCGAGCTGCCAAATCTGTTGCAATTAAGAGTTGGTGTGTTCCATTTCTAAATTTGATGAGTGTACGTTCGCGGTCTTTTTGTTCCATACCCCCATAAAAACAGCCGTGATTGATATTGTTTGCAGTAAGGTGCTCACTCACTCTTCGAATAGAATCTTTAAAGTTACAGAATATGATTCCGGGTTCATTTCCGAGATGATCAATGGCCTGTACCAAGGTTTCTAATTTGTCTTTAGAAGGCGATACAATTGCTTTTATTTTAAGCTGAGATTCAACTTCTTTTAGAAAGTTAACATAAACGGGCTTGATTAAACCCACAAATTTAGGAACCCTAACTTTTTGTGTGGCAGAGGTCAGTATTTTCTTTTTAAGTTTTGGAAGTGCTGTGCAGATGTCGCTCATTTCATTTTCGAAACCTACTTCTAATGATTTGTCAAACTCATCTAATACAAGGGTTTTAATTTCTTTTGTTGTGAAAGTGTTTCTTCTAATATGATCTGATATTCTTCCTGGCGTACCCACTAAAATAGCAGGCGGGTGTTTTAGGTTTATTTTGTCTTTAGAAAACAAACGACCTCCATAGACAATGGCAGTTTTATAGCCAGAGCCCATTTCACGCAGCACTTGCTCTATTTGAATGGCTAATTCTCTTGATGGTGCCACTATAAGTGCTTGAATTTCTTTGCAATCTGGTTCTAATTCAGCAACAATAGGCAATAAAAAAGCCAAGGTTTTACCTGTACCTGTAGGCGATAGTAGCACAATGTCTGAGCAAGAGTGTATTGCTAGCAGAGCTTCCTGCTGCATGGTATTAAGCTTTTCTATGGAAAGCTTTTTTAGGATGCTCTTTTGATTTTTTATTTCTTTAGACATGCCGCAAAGATACTTTAATTCAATTTTTGAAGTTATTGAAACCTATGGTATTTATTCTAGTCATTTTTTTTAAGCCTATCGTATACTTCTATTTGTCTTAAGATATGTGAGATCCATTGGTCTTCTTTTACATCTTCAGGTTGGTATGTTGTTTTCAGGTTCCCATCATAAAGTTTTGCTAATTTTTGCCACAATAATGCAGTTAAACCATTGCGGTATTTTTTAATAAGATCATAGCTGCTTATGCCTGTTTCATAGTGAATAAGCTTTATAAGTATTCTGCCCTCAGATCGGGTGAGTTTTTTGAGATCTTCGGTAAAATGCTCTCTTAACCATTTGTCGTGTAATTTTGAAATTCTTCTTTTTTCTTTTTTTGACTCCGCATACATCAGGTCTTCTTCAATTTCTTGGAGTTGTGTTTTAGCTTTTTGAGCGAAGTGGTATACTTTGTTGACTTTTTTTTGCAATCGAAAGTAGGATAAGCGTTCTATATGGCTAAGTTGAAGGGGGCTGATGGTGATTTCATTTAAGAGTTTTGTCGGTATTTTTTCACCATTTACCTCAGTACTGTCGGGAATTTGACAGTAGCAGATGCCTTTTAGCATAAAGAGCGTAAATAAAAGAAGCTTATTCATTCTTTAAAATTAATATTTATCTTTACGAGGAACTAAAATTCCTCTATCAGTTATGTTTAAATCAATTCAACTTTTAACCCTAGTTTTAGTAACCTTATCTTTTAGTTGTATCAGTTGTGATAAAGATATTGATTTAGGAAATCAGCCAGAAGTTATAGATAGTTTGATTACCCTTACACAACTGCTTGTTGAAGTTACAGGATTTGAAAATTTAGATGGCGATATTGCCATTGCGATCTATAACAGTTCGGAAACATTTAATTCTGAAACAATATATTACAGAGATACGGCTGTTGTAGTAAGTGCCAATAGTATGACTATTCATTTCGAGTCTATGGATCCTGGAACCTATGCCATCAGTATTTTACACGATGCAGATCAAAGTGGCGATATGGAAATGGGCGGTTTGTTTAATTTAATTCCTCAAGAGGGTTTTGGTTTTTCTAATAATCCTGAGATAGGCTTTTCTGAACCTGAATTTAATGTGTGCAAATTTGAGCTTGAAGAAGGTCTGATTGTTTCTGTTCCTATCAGCCTTATTTATATGTAAATTGCTATTATTTACCCAATAGTTAAGTGAGCATTTGGGTATTGGTGGTTGTGTGATTTAATTTTTCGGCTTAATGCAAATGCCAAGGTAAGCGTTCCTATTCTTCCTATAAACATACAAATCATAATTACAATTTTTCCAACGATGGATAGGTTAGGGGTTATTCCTGTAGAAAGTCCAACTGTAGAAAATGCTGAAACTGTTTCAAATGCAATAGGCATTAGACCTTTGTTACCATCACTTATACTGAGAATAAATATTGCTATAAATATGGTTGATGTAGAGAAAAGAAAGATTGAAAAAGCTTTGTGAAGAAGTTCGGCAGAAATAGTTCTGTTACCGATCTCTATCCTTTTTTGTCCTTTAATTGTGTTGATTGCCGAGTATATAATTAATGTAAATGTAGATGTTTTAATCCCACCACCAGTAGATCCAGGTGAAGCTCCGATAAACATTAAAAATATGAAAATAATGCGCATTGGGGTGCCTATTATGGAGAAGTCAACAGTATTAAAACCTGCAGTTCTTGCGGTTATAGAATGAAACAAAGAAGTGATTAATTGACCTTCTATTTTCATTCCATTTAAGCTGTTTTGTTGCTCTAAAAAATAGAACATAAGTGTACCGAAAGCAATAAGTATAAGTGCTGTATAAAAAGAAATTCGATTACTTAACTTAAGTCCTGACCATGGTGTTTTGAGTGATTTTTTAATGCGTTCAAGATTAAAGAGATCTTGTATTAATGGAAATCCTATTGAACCAAAAAATATCAATCCAGCAATAATAAGATGCATGCCATATGAATTATGAATCAGATGATTACTGAGTCCATCACTAAATAAGGAGAATCCTGCGTTATTGAATGCCGATACTGAATGAAACAGTGAATAGAAGAATTGTTCTTGTAAGTGTGGGAATTTTATTTGTGGACTCCAAGTAAAATAAAGAAGTATTGTTCCTAAAACTTCCATAAAAAAACTAAACATAAAAATTTTCCTCAATAAGCCCTTACCACTTAAAAGTGAGTCTGAGCTGAAGTTTTCTTGAATTATTGTTTGGTGCTTTATACCCAATCCTTTTTTTGAGAATATGGCGAATAAAGTCGCAAATGAAATGATGTTTAGTCCTCCAAGTTGTATTAGTAGCATTAATACGGTATGCCCTTTTTGTGTAAAGTATGTGGCTGTATCAACAACAATTAATCCTGTAACGCAGCTGGCGCTTATAGAGGTAAATAAGGCTTCAAAAAAGGGCATGTAATCAACCTCTTTGGTCATTTCAGGCATCATTAGCAAACCTGTACCCGCAAAAATTAAGATAACAAATGATAGTATTAATAGTTGTGGAGGGTTTAGTTTTATTAATGATAATTTAGAACTTGCTTTACCCAGTTCTATTCCTACCAGTACAAAGAAATAAAACTGTATAAATAGTATGTAAAAGTTTTCTAAAAGAAACAGTTCTAGTTGTTGTCCGACCCAAAAAAGTATTGATTCATCTAGGAATGAGCGGGATACTGCATTGATAATTATGAGGAACAATAGCAAGCCTTCAAACCAGGTTTCTTTAAAAAAAGTATAAATTTTATACGAGTATAAAATATCAATAAAATATTTTAGGATGTAGAATATAAAGCTGGCTTTAATCGCAATAATAATCCAGTCTTTTGTCTCTTGATCTGGAGAGAAACCGAATTGATAAACGAGTAGAGTAAGAATGAATGAAGCAATAATAAAGCTTCCTAATTTAAAAAGATTCAGTACACTTTCTTTGCTGTCGTAAAGTGATAGATTGATTTTTTCGCGTATGGATTGTATTGACATTACGACTTTTGTGTTAAATTAGATTTGCTTTGAGTAAATCTTGTCTTTTGATAGGCACAACACCTACTTTTTCACAAACTAATCCTCCTGCTAAGTTAGCAATTCTCATTAAGAAATCATCTTCTAGGTTGCACGCCAATGCAAGTGCAGCAACAGAAACAACAGTGTCGCCTGCTCCAGAGACATCAATAATGTTTCTTTTATGCGCTTTTTCGCGATAAACTGCGTTTTCTTTTTTGTAATAAATTCCCTTTTCAGAAAGTGTTAATAGAATGCCTTTGGCATTTATTTTATTACGGAGTTCATCCACATTTTTAAGAAGTTCAGCTTCAGATGTTTCATCAAAATAAAGATTCAAACCTTCTTTAATTTCTTTGAGGTTCGGTTTGAAAATATCTACATCATGGTAACTGAGAAAATTCTCTTTTTTAGGATCTACAATTATAGGTATTCCTTTATTTTTAGCTGTTTTAATAGCTCTTTGAATAAGCGATTCAGTAAGCAAACCCTTATTGTAATCTTGAAAAATGATGACATCGAAAGGTTGGCTTTGAATCATTTCTTCTAGTTGATTTAGGAGATTTATATCTTCTATAGGATTTGTATATTCTTCATCTACTCTTAAAACGTGTTTGTTGTCGCTAATGATTCTTGTTTTAACAGTTGTTTTTAAATTAGTTAATTTTTGAATGCCCTCAATGTTTAGCTTTTGTTCATTCATTAATTCAATGAAAAGGTCAGCATAATGGTCATTACCAATTGCACTAAATAGCACAGGTGTGGCTCCAAGTAACTGAATGTTAAGTGCAACGTTGGCCGCACCTCCTAATCGATTTTCTCGTTTATCTATATTTACTATTGGAACAGGCGCTTCTGGAGACATCCGTTTAATATTGCCCCACATGTATGCATCAATCATGGCATCGCCAATAATTAAAACACGCTTTGTTTTAAATAGATCTAAAGTCTGGGATAATGAATTCATTCAATTTGATTCTTGTCCAAATAAATCTGTTGTATACAAAAGAACAAAAAAATCAGCTAACAGTATATTGGCGACTTTTCAACTATGATAATTTATCAAGGGCTGTTTTAATCCTACTTGCAGCTTCTATAAGCTTATCGTCTGCTGCTGCATAGGATATGCGCATGCAATTTGGCGATCCAAAGGCTTCGCCAGTAACTGTTGCAACATTTGCTTCATTTAACAAGTACATACAAAAATCGTTTGCATTTGATATGATTTCACCTTTGTAAGATTTTCCGAAGTACGCAGATACATCTGGGAATATATAAAAGGCGCCTTGTGGAATACTCAATTTTAAACCATCAATTTCTTGAAGTTTAGAGATCATTAAATCTCTTCTTCTCAGGAATGCAGCACGCATGTCTTTAGTGCAAATTGGGTCTGCAAGAACTGCTGCTTCAGTAGCTTTTTGGGCTATAGAACAGGTTGCAGAAGTTGTTTGACCTTGCATTTTGTTACAGGCAGCAGCCAACCATTTTGGAGCTCCTAAATAACCTACCCTCCAACCGGTCATAGCAAATCCTTTAGAGACACCGTTTACAGTAACAACTCGATCCTTAATCGAATCAAATTGTCCGATACTAATGTGTTCTCCCATAAAATTAATATGCTCGTATATTTCATCAGAGATGATGATCATGTTTGGATGTTTTTCAAATACCTTGACCAGTTCAGCTAATTCGTTTTTACTATATACTGAGCCTGTAGGGTTACAAGGCGTACTAAATAAAAATGCTTTTGTTTTAGAAGTAATTGCTTGTTCCACTTGTTCAGCTGTAACTTTAAAATCTGCATCTACCGTAGCTTCAATAACTACTGGAGTTCCTTCAGCCATTTTAACCATTTGAAAGTAGCTTACCCAGTAAGGGGCAGGAACGATAATTTCATCACCAGGATTTGTAATGGCCATCAAAAGTTGTGCTAAAGATTGTTTTGCTCCTGTAGATGCTACAATTTGCTCTGCAGGGTAGTCCAACTTATTATCTCGTTTAAATTTCTCCGAAATAGCAGATCTTAAGCTGTTTAATCCAGGAACAGGTGTATAGTGAGAGAAGTTGTTGTCAATCGCTTTTTTTGCTGCATCTTTGATGAAATCAGGCGTGTTAAAATCAGGTTCACCTAAGCTTAATGAAATAACGTCTATTCCACGGTCTATTAATTCTCGACTTTTACGAGCCATAGCAATGGTTTGCGATTCTTCTAAACTTAGAATTCGGTCAGATAAAATGTTCATTTTTTGATGGTACTTCTTAGTAGATATTTTGTGTTGTAAATATAGATAAAGAAATTTAGTTGTTCATAGTTTTTGAGCTATAAAAAATCATTTCAAAAGCGTTGACAATCAATCCTAAAATTTTGAATCAAACTGATTATTGATGCTCTATTCTCGTTTCTATTTATGATTTGTTATTTTAGCTAAAATTTGTATTCATGGAGTATATCATATCACATTTAGATTTTATTTTACCTGCTGTACTGGTTATGATGTTAGCGGTATATATGCTAAATAAGGTTTTAAATCACGACCATACACGTCGTGTTTTTGAATATAAAAAATCTGTAGCTAAAGAGATGGTTCCACTAAGAATGCAAGCCTATGAAAGATTGGCTTTGTTTTTAGAACGCATGCAGCCTTCCAATTTATTGCTTAGGGTACAGAAACCAAATATGAAGTCTAGTATGCTTCATGCAGTATTATTAAAAACCATTCGCAGCGAATTTGATCACAATATGTCTCAGCAAGTGTATGTTTCGGATGCGGTGTGGCAGCTAATAAATCAAGGTAAGGATCAGCTAATAGGTGTCATTAACCAAAATGTGACTTCTGTTTCACCTGATTCTGATGCTACTGAATTGGGTAAGTTGATCATAGAAGCCTCTTTAGAGCAGCAAAAATGGTTTATTGATGAGGCCCTTAGTTTATTAAAAGAGGAATTGCGGAAGAATTATTAATTGATTCGGACTATATGTCTTCGAATTCAATATTTGTGAAAGAATTAGAATCTTTATCTCCATCTTCTTTTGAATCATCTCCTTTATTGTCTTCTTCTTTGCTGTCTGAACTTTCATTCTCTTTAGGCTCGTAATCTGAAATGATTTCCTCACCTTTTTCATCGATTATAAATTTTGTGACATCATCAAAAATTTCTTTAAATCGAGCGAAGTCTTCTTTGTAAAGGTAGATTTTATGTTTTTTGTAGTATGCAGAACCATCTTCATTAGTGTGCTTCTTACTTTCTGTAATTGTTAAATAATAATCGTCTGCCCGAGTAGATCTTACGTCAAAGAAGTAAGTTCTTCTTCCTGCTCTCAAAATTTTTGAGAAAATCTCCTGTGATTTATTATCGTGTCCTTCCATGATTTTTATTTATTTCTTTTTAATTCCCTCAAATCTTGTAAAAATTATCCTTAAATAAAAGTAAAAACAAAAAAAGTGTTAATAATTACTTTGATTCAGCTAATTGTTTTTTGAAAATTTTACTGTACTCACCATTCTTATTCACTAGTGTATTATGATCTCCTTGTTCTATAATTTCACCTTCTTTTAATAAAATAATTTGGTCTGCATGCTTAATTGATGATATTCTATGAGAGATTATGATGCAGGTATTGTTTTGACTTTGTTCTTTAATGTTTTTAAGAATGAGTTCTTCTGTTTCTGTATCAACGGCAGATAAGCAATCGTCTAATAACATGAATTTTGGTTCCCTAATAAGTGCCCTTGCAATTGATAATCTTTGTTTTTGACCCCCTGAAAGTGTGACGCCTCTTTCGCCAATAATGGTTTTAAATTGATTTTTAAATTGCTTGATGTTATTGTATATAACAGCTTTTTTTGCTGCATGTGTTACTTCATCTTCTGTGCATTCTTGCTTACCAAAAGCAATGTTATTATATATAGAGTCAGAAAATAAAAAAGATTCTTGTGGAACGTATCCAATGGCACTTCTTAAATCATATAAGTTTACATTTTTTATATTTTCACCACCAATACTAATTGTGCCCGAATCAACATCACTAATACGACAGAGCAATTCTGCAAGTGTGCTTTTTCCAGATCCAATTGGCCCGATTATTCCCAAAGTTTCTCCTTGTTTTAAAGTAAAAGAAATATTTTTGATGGCTTGAATACCAGTGTCTTCATATGTAAATGATACTTTGTCAAATTTAATATCTCCAAAAATATGATTTGATTCAGAAATAGGGTTTTTAATTTCTGGCTCTTCTTGTAAAAATTCATTTATACGTTTTTGAGAAGCTGCAGATCTTTGTACAATAGATGTTACCCATCCAAGAGATGCCACTGGCCAAGTAAGCATGTTTACATAAATAACAAATGTGGCTATATCTCCAACTTGAATGTGACCAGCTATAGCTTCTAAACCCCCAATATAAATTGTAAATAGTGTACTTAAGCCTATGAGTAAAATCATTAAAGGAAAGAACAACGCATTTACTCTTACTAGATCCAAATTTTTATGTTTGTAATCTTTGGCTGCATCCATAAATTGATTTTGTACAAAATTTTCTTGAGTATATGATTTTATCACTCGGATTCCAGAAAATGTTTCCTGGCTTATACTAGAAAGTTTTGAAAGTTGCCTTTGCACAATTTCACTCTTTATATTCATCACACTACTTACTTTATAGATGGCAACCACTAGGATTGGTAGTGGGCTCAGTGCGTATAAAGTAAGCGTGGGGCTTATACTTGTCATTTTTGGTATGATAAGAGCGATACTGATTATAAGGTTTGTGCTGTAAAGTATAGCTGGT
The DNA here is from genome assembly GCA_002457305.1 of Bacteroidetes bacterium MED-G21. GTDB lineage: Bacteria > Bacteroidota > Bacteroidia > Flavobacteriales > UBA7430 > MED-G21. The sequence continues at coordinate 10,448 of NTKG01000005.1, forward strand.
CCTAAGAACATTCTAACCCGACTTACATCTTCACTTATTCTATTCATCAAATCCCCAGTTTTATTTCTTTTATAAAAAGAAAGACTCAATCTTTGATAGTGATCGTATATTTCGTTTTTAAGATCGTACTCAATCATTCTCGACATGACAATAATGGTTTGCCGCATAAAAAACATAAATAAACCCTTACACATAGCAAAGGCTAGAACCAAAAACACATAATAGGTTAGTTGGTTTTTTATGAGTCCTTGAACTTGATTATCTGAATAGGATTTTTCGTTTAAGGCATCGCTTATGATATTAAATACTTCGCCTATATATATTGGAGGGTATAAACCGAAAATATTGGAGATAAATATGAAAATCAATCCCAAAATTAATCTGAAGCGGTAGTTCCAGAAATATTTATTTAGATAAAGGAGAGCTTTCATTAATGACGTTGAGTGAAGTTTATCTCTAAATTATACAAGTTTAATTCTAAGTTCAAAAATACAGTTCTATTAGATATAAATCTTTATGAAGTGAATAAAACCTTTATAGAGATTTATGAAGATTGTTTTTTTATATTTGCTGCCAATATTTAATTGTCACGCATTTTTCGTTCATTGATTCCATATCTATGCTAAATAGAAGACATATTCGAATTAAAGTACTTCAAATTTTGTACGCTTTTTTTCATTCAGATAGTGATGATTTGTTAAAGTGTGAGCGAGAATTGGAAAATAGTATTCAACATACTCAGTCCTTATATTTTCATTTATTGTTGTTGTTGGTTGATTTAAAGTTGCTGGCTAAAACAAAAATAGAAAAAGGGAGGGATAAGTTACTTCCTTCTCAGGGTGATTTAAATCCAAATACTAAGTTTATTGACAATAAAATATTTAGTCTTTTAAAACAGAATTTAGATCAAGTTGATAAATCGAATTTAGAGCCTAATTACTGGCTTGGTCATACTGATATACAGATAAAATTATTAGGTCAAATTCAGGAGTCAGAGTTGTACAGAGCATACATGGATAAATCGAGCCATTCCTTTATTGAAGATCGTAAATTTATTTCAAATCTATTTAATGAATTTATTGCTCCAAATGAAGACTTACATTCGTTTTTAGGTGAAAAGAGTATTTATTGGTTAGATGACTTTTCTATTGTTAATTTATCAGTTATTAAAACTTTAAAGTCTTTTAAGGATGACAATTTGGAACAGAAAGTTTTATTGCCTTTATTTAAGAATGAAGACGATAAAAAATATGCTTTTAGTTTACTTAAAAAAACCATCGTTAATTCAGAAGATTATAAAAAATATATTGGAGAAACTGCTAGCAATTGGGATGAAGAACGCATCTCTAGTATGGATCAATTGCTTATGCAAATGGCAATATGTGAATTGCTAAATTTTGAAACGATTCCTGTTAAAGTTACTTTAAATGAATACATAGAATTGTCTAAGGATTATTCTAGTCTTAAAAGTAAAGTTTTTATTAATGGCGTCATTGATAAATTAGCAGTTCGGTTTAAAAAAGAAAAAAAAATAAAAAAGTTAGGTAGGGGCTTAGTTGAATAAATGTGCTGAGAACTCTACATTTGTTTAAGATAAAAAAGTAAGTATGAAAAATAGTATTGTTATCGTATTTTTAAGTGTTATGTGTATTGCTTGTAATGATAATGCAGCGTCTAAAATTGATGTTACGAATCAGGTAAAACCTACTAGAGTTAGTTTAGATCAAGTAGATACACCTACAAACGCTAAAATGGATTTTGAGTCTACAGAATGGGATTTTGGTGAAATTGATCAAGGAGATGCTGTAGACTATGCCTTTAAGTTTATAAATTCTGGTACAGATCCACTTATCATTACAAATGCTAAAGGATCTTGTGGATGTACAGTTCCTGAATGGCCTAGAGAACCTGTTGCTCCAGGTGCAACAGGTGTTATTAATGTAAAGTATAATAGTAAAGGTAAAAAAGGAAAACAAAACAAGCGTGTTACTTTAACGACTAATATGGTCCCTAGTCAACAAGTTCTTATCGTTAAAGGACAAGTAAATATAAAAGAAGAATAATGTTAACAATTTTATTACAAACAACTCCAGCGAATGGAATCACGAGCTTTTTGCCCTTGATTTTAATTATTATAATATTTTATTTTTTTATGATTAGGCCTCAAGTAAAAAAGCAAAAAGCTGAGGCGAAGTTTCGATCTGAAATCAAAAAAGGAGATAAGGTTTTGACTATAGGAGGCATTCATGCTAAAGTTTTAGAGGTGCATGAATCTACTTTACTTCTTCAAGCATATGGGGGTACAGCAAAATTTAAGATTAATAAAAATGCAATTGCAAAGGTTTAACACCTTTTATTGGAATTATACATTTTGCTTTTATATTCCTGTATAATTTTGTGGCGTTATCTGTTTTAATTCGGCTTTTAAAGTATCACTGACTTCCAATGTATCAATAAAGTCTGAAATACTTGATTGAGTAATCGAAGCATTAGTTCTTGTAAGGCCTTTTAATGCTTCATATGGCGAAGGGTAAGCTTCTCTTCTAAGTATGGTCTGAATAGCTTCAGCAACCACAGCCCAATTTTCTTCTAGGTCACCTATAATATTATCTTCTCGAATAATGAGTTTATTAAGACCTCTTAGTAGAGAACTAAAAGCAATCATTGTGTGCGCAAATGGAACGCCAACATTTCTTAATACAGTTGAGTCAGTCAAATCTCTTTGCAAGCGTGAAATCGGAAGTTTAGCAGCTAGATGTTCAAAAAGAGCATTTGCAACACCAATGTTCCCTTCTGAATTTTCAAAATCAATAGGGTTTACTTTATGAGGCATGGCTGATGAACCAACCTCACCCGCTTTAATTTTTTGTTTAAAATAATCCATTGAGATGTATGTCCATACATCTCGGTCTAAATCTAAAAGAATGTTATTAATTCGCTTCATGGCATCGAAAAGTGCAGCCAAATTGTCGTAATGTTCAATTTGTGTGGTCGGATGAGATCGATCTAGACCTAAAATATTGTTTACAAAGTGATTTCCAAATTCCAACCAGTTCTGATTTGGATAAGCAACAACATGGGCATTAAAATTACCAGTTGCACCGCCAAATTTAGCTGAGAAAGGAATGGCTTTTAATTGAATTAATTGTTGGTTTAACCGTGCTATAAATACGTCAATTTCTTTTCCCATTCTTGTTGGTGAAGCAGGCTGACCATGCGTTCTGGCTAGTAGGGGAATATCACTCCACTCTGTAGAAAGTTCTTTCAATTTTGAAATTACTTTTTCCAATTGTGGAAGGTATTGTTCTTGAACCGCTTCTTTAAGTGATAGTGGGACAGAAGTGTTATTAATGTCTTGAGAAGTTAAGCCAAAGTGAATAAATTCTTTATATGATTCTAGGTTAAGCGTGTCAAATTTTTCTTTGATAAAGTATTCAACTGCTTTAACATCATGATTCGTAACTTTTTCAATATCTTTTATGCTATGCGCATCTTCTTCGCTAAATTCTTGGTATATGGTTCTTAATGAAGGGTAAATAGATTTGTTTATATTTTTTAACTGAGGTAGTGGCAGCTTACACAAAGCAATAAAATACTCAATTTCTACTCTTACACGATATCGAATCAGTGCGTATTCAGAAAAATAACCAGCCAATTCTTTTACTGATTTTCGGTAACGACCGTCAACAGGAGAGATCGCAGTGAGGGCATTTAAATTCATATTTGTGTCTTGAAAGTTGATGTGCAAAGGTAATAAAACCCTAGTTTTACAGATTATATTATCATAATTAAGTTTTTTAAACTTTATATGCTAGTTGTCTTATATATCTAGATATGAAAAAGGAAGTGGTAATTCGCCGTTGTGAAACAAAAGAAGATTTTGAAATCGCTAAAGCAATAACTCATGATTATATGATTTGGCTAGGCATGGATTTAGGCTTTCAAAATACGGATAAAGAATTTGCTGTTTTTAATCGCATGTATGGAGAAGCAGGTGGTGCTTATATTTATGCTCTCATAAATGGAGAGATAGCTGGAGGTGCAGGTTTCCGGAAACTTAGTAATGATATCTGTGAAATGAAAAGGCTTTATGTCTATGAGGATTATAGAGGTTGTGGTTTAGCTTTTCGGCTTTGTCATGAACTTATATCTATTTCTAAGTCATTGTTATACCGTAAAATGAGACTTGATACAATTTCTAGACTTGTAAAAGCAAATTCGTTGTACGACAAAATTGGTTTTAGAGACATTCCAAAATATTATGATAATCCTGATCCAACTGTAAGATACATGGAAATAGATATTTAGTTTTTCTTACCTAAACATCAATACTCAAAAAAAATGTTAATAGTTTCAGAAATACTAATTTTATCTAATACTTTTGAGCTGAAATTATAAGATACATGGTCACAGTAATTTTTATCATTGCTTTTGTTTTACTTATTCTTGGTTTATTAGGTAGTATGATTCCAGGACTTCCGGGACCCCCTCTTTCTTTTATTGGAATTTTACTTATTCACTTTTTTACTGGCACACAGTTTAGTACTTCTTTTTTATTGACATGGGCAGTTATTGTTGTTCTGGTGTTTTTATTAGACTACTTTATGCAAGTATGGGGTGTAAAGAAATTTGGAGGAGGGCGTAAAGCTATTTTAGGAACTTTTTTAGGGCTTTTTATGGGGTTGCTCTTTCCACCAGTAGGCTTATTAATTGGTCCTTTTATTGGTGCATTTATAGGTGCACTTATAGAAGTACAGGGTGATAATACTCGGGCTTTAAATGTGGCTATAGGTTCGTTTATTGGTTTTGTTACAGGAACAATTTTGAAATTGGTGGTTAGCTCAGTGTTATTGTATTACGCTATTCATAATATTTATTTTTAATGAAGGAAATGATTAATGTTGTTGCGGTATCTTATTTGAACACCCTTCCTTTTATTTATGGAATTCTAAATGATAAAGATTTAATGTCGCAAATAAATTTGAGATTAGAATACCCCTCAAAGTGTGCTGACTTTCTTAAATCTGGTGAAGTTGATCTGGGTCTTATTCCAATCATTGAGCTTATAGATATGCCTTATTCTGAAATTATTGGAGACCACTGTATTGGGGCCGAAGGCAAGGTTAAAACGGTGATGCTTTATAGTAATTGTCCTTTAAATGAAATTTCATCAATTGCTTTAGATTACCAATCACGAACTTCAGTTATGTTAGTTAAAATATTGGCTAAGAATTTTTGGAAAATTGATGTTGAATTTTTTGATGCGTATGAAGACTATATAGATGGTATTTCTAACAATAATGCCGGCTTAGTTATTGGTGACAGGACTTTTAATTTGAAAGATTCTTTTTTATATGAGTATGATCTTGCAGAAGAGTGGTTTAAGTATACAAATCTGCCATTTGTTTTTGCTTGTTGGGTTGCTAATAAGCCATTAAGTGATGCATTTAAACAGCAGTTTAGTGATGCTTTAAAATACGGTTTGGATCATAAGGCACTTGTAGTTGATGAATACACTAAAAATCAAAATACTAATATTGATTTAGAGCACTATTTTAGCGCGTATATTTCTTGGGACTTTGATGCACAAAAAAAAGCTGGATTAAAAAAGTTTTTATCGCTTTCTAAGAATTTATAATTTAGATCAATAAGGTCTCTAAATATTAAATTCAGCCGTTTTATTTAGCATAATTTACAGCTCTTGTTTCTCTAATTACAGTCACTTTTACTTGACCTGGGTAGGTCATTTCGTTTTGTATTTTTTGGGAAATTTCGAATGAAATTGCAGCAGCTTTTTCATCATTGACTTTTTCACTTTCTACAATTACTCTTAGTTCTCTTCCAGCCTGAATTGCATAAGATTTTATAACTCCAGGGTGTGTAAGCGCAATATTTTCTAGCTCTTTTATTCGTTGAATATAAGATTCAACAATTTCTCTACGTGCGCCAGGTCGCGCACCTGAAATTGCATCACAAACTTGAATAATAGGGGCGATGATGCTTGTCATTTCAATTTCATCATGGTGTGCACCAATTGCATTACAAATATCCGGTTTTTCACCATGTTTTTCAGCGATTTTCATTCCTAGAATTGCGTGTGGCAATTCTGGTTCATCATCAGGTACTTTACCAATATCATGTAACAATCCAGCACGTTTAGCCGCTTTAGCATTTAGTCCAAGTTCTGATGCCATAGTAGCACATAGGTTAGCGGTTTCTCTACTGTGTTGTAATAAGTTTTGACCGTATGAAGAACGGTAACGCATACGTCCAACCATTCTAATTAATTCAGGATGAAGCCCATGAATTCCAAGGTCTATACAGGTACGTTTCCCTGTCTCGATAATCTCATTTTCCAATTGTTTGCTCGTTTTTGAAACGACTTCCTCAATCCTAGCTGGATGAATACGTCCATCGCTAACTAGTTTGTGTAGTGAAAGACGAGCAATTTCTCTTCGAATTGGATCAAAACAAGAAAGAATAATTGCTTCAGGTGTATCATCAACAACTATCTCTACACCAGTTGCAGCTTCTAATGCACGGATATTTCTACCTTCTCTACCAATAATACGTCCTTTAATGTCATCACTTTCAATATTAAAGATAGATACTGAATTCTCTATAGAATGCTCTGTTGCAACTCTTTGTATGGTTTGAATAACGATTTTTTTAGCTTCGTTATTTGCAGTTAGCTTTGCTTCTTCTATTGTGTCTTGAATTAAAGACATTGCTTCGGTTTTAGCTTCTCCTTTTAAAGCCTCAACTAGCTGCTCCTTTGCGTCTTCAGCACTCATGCCTGAAATAGTCTCTAAAGCATTAACTTGGCGGGTGTGAACCTTTTCTAGTTCCTCTTTTTTTCGTTCAATTATGTCTAATTGATTTGAAAGGTTTTCACGTTTTTTATCAAGTTCTTTAGCTTTTCTTTTTGATTCTTCAAGTCGCTGATTCAGTTTAGAATCTTTTTCTTTTGCTTTTGTTTCTAAATCTGAAATTTTTTGGTTGCGACTGTTGATGAATTTTTCATGTTCACTTTTAAGTTCTATAAACTTTTCTTTTGCTTGAAGTATTTTATCTTTTTTTATCTGTTCTGAGGCTTTTTCAGCGTCTTTTAATATGTTTTCAGATTTACGTTCTATTGATTTACGAAGTACTGTAGACGCACTTATATAACCTATTATTAAGGTTATAATGCTCGTAATTGCTAATGTTATCATAATTTCTGTAGTCATACTTAGTGTTGTTGTAAAAATAGAAACCCGTATTAATCCTGTTAATTAAACTCCGGTAAATCACGGATGGACCGACCATCAATCATCAAACTTCCACTGACACCCGAAGGACCCATAGGGTTGAGGCTTGTTTTTAAAAAGACGAATCTAATCCAATTTTATATATGTTGAGTTTAACAACTTATTGAATTAATACGGGAAACTATTTATAGTTTTATGTAAAAGAACGTTCTAGTATAGCTGATATTTTAGCTTCAATAGCATCAATATTACGATCTAAATCTGATGTATCAACAAAGGTCTTACCTTCTGAGTTTTCAACTTTTGATGACAATTGTAATGCGCACATGGCCAACAAATCTTGTTTGTCTTTCACGGCGTAATTTGATTCAAATTGTTTTATTATAGCTTCAATCTTTGTTGCTGCTTTTCTGATATTCTCTTCTTCATCTCTGTTTATCGTTAGAGGGTAAGTCCTTCCAGCAATAGAAACTTTGATTTTGAGTTTATCCATTTCAGCTATTTCATAGATTTAATTGTGCTATACACTTGTCAATTCCCCGTATAAGTTCGTTAATTTTATGCCGCGCTTCTTTGCTACTCATTCCAACATCTGTTAGCGATTTGGCATTTATAATTAACTCTCTTTCTTCTTTGAGTGCTTTAATTTTTTCTTCTTTAAGTGATAAGGTATCACGAAGATTCTTATTATTTAATTCTAAATCATCATTTTTCCCTTTCAGTTCGTCGAATGTTAAATTCAACTTTTCAACCTGATTTAGGAGGTTTTTTAGTCTTTCACTTAAATGATCCATAACCAAAGCATCAACTCAAAAACAAATATATATAATCCGCATACAAAAACCGATTTAAATAAGATTAAAAATTCTTTTTGATTCGTTCTTATTATCAAGTTTTATTATGTAATCTAAAAAATTAAATTTGCACTGAATATAAATGGCACTTATCTAATGAATTATTTGCGTAAATTATTACATATACTTCTTGTAAGTGTGTTATTTTGTTTTTCTGTATTTGGACAGGTACCTCCTTCTGAAACAAATTTTATTGCCCCGCTAAATATTCCCCTTGTTTTGGCTGGAACTTTTGGAGAATTAAGGTCTAATCATTTTCATTCGGGTATTGATATTAAGACAAAGGGGAAAGAAGGGTTGCCTGTTATAGCTATAGAAGACGGTTATGTTTCTCGAGTAAAAGTGACACCAAGTGGTTATGGAAAAGCACTTTATATTACCCATTATAATGGGTATGTTTCTGTGTATGCACATTTAAAATATTTCCATTTAGATATTGCAAGTTACTTAATTGATGAACAGTACAGTAGACAGAAATTTGCAGTTGATCTTTTTCCTGATAAAGAAGTCCTAGTATATGAAAAAGGTGATACGATTGCATGGACTGGAAATAGTGGAAGCTCAACAGCCCCTCATTTGCATTTTGAGATTCGAGATGCTAAAACTCAAAAGGTTATTAATCCTTTATTATTTGGATTTAAGGCAAAAGATACAACCTCGCCAACAATTAAAAATCTTCATATCTACCCTTTAGATCATCAAGCGATCATTAATGGAAAGAATGATACTTTAAGAATTCCTGTTAAAAAGGATACAGCGTCTAAATATGTTATTAATCAAGACAATATTATTCTTGATGGGTTGATTGGATTTGGAATAGATGTTTATGACCAATTGGATAATGCGCCTAATAAAAATGGTGTTTACAGTATTGAGTTAAATCTTGATTCGACATTGATTTATAAACATGATATGGATGGCTTTCATTTTTCTGAGACGCGATATATCAATTCACTAATGGATTATCATGCTAAAAAGAAATATGCCATAAAACCGCAAAAGTCATTTAAAGATCCAAATAATGAGCTTAGTATTTATGATACGCTTATTAATGATGGTCGTATTGTCTTTAATTCTCAAGAAAATCATCAGGCAGAGTATACTGTAAAAGATATAGAAGGAAATACAGCGAGATTAAATTTTAATTTTAAAAGTGATAGTAGTATAAAAGTTCCTTTGGTTCATAAACAAGGAGAACTCTTTACGTATAACAGTGAAAATAAATTCCAGGATGAAAATATCAGTTTGACTATAGAGCCAAATAGTCTTTATGATGACATCAATTTTTCATATAAAGTACTGCAAGGTCAAAATGATCTTATCAGTGATATACATTGTATTCACCATGAAGAAACGCCAATTCACTCTGCATTTTCTATTGCTATAGCTCAAGACAGTCTTGATGTTTTACATAGAGATAAAGCAGTTATATGTTTGTTGCAAAAGGGTGCTGCAGTTTCATGTTTATCTACTAAATGGGTTAATGATACTCTAAGAGCAAAATCTAGAACTTTCGGACAATATGGAGTTGTTATAGATTCAATTGCTCCAAGCATAAAAACAAAATCATTTTCTTATGATCTTAGTGTAGCAAATTTTATGAGTTTTATAGTAGAGGATACGCTTAGTGGGGTTAATACATACAAAGCATTTGTTGATGGTGATTGGATTTTGTTAGACTATGATGCGAAAAATAAAACATTGACTCATTATTTTGATGGAAAGATTAAGCCTGGGCAACATGAGTTGGAAATTATCGTTACTGATATGGTAAAGAATGAAAAACGGCTCAAACTTAAATTTGTCCGTTAAAAATATCTTTATATTCGCAGTGTATGATGTTTAAAAAGAATTTGCTTTTAATAGTATTCTCGATATCCTTTTTGTTTTCTGAATATACTTTAGCACAGCAGGCCACTCTTTATGGTACTGTAAAAAGTAAACAAGAGATAGCAATAGATGGGCTTAGTGTTGAATATAAAAAAATAGGGACGATAAGTGATTCAGATGGCCAATATCTTATTAAGCTTCCTGCAAATATTGAGGTATCCATTGTATTTTCTCATTTAGCATTTCAAAATCAGGTTCATAAGATGACTTTAAATGAAGGTGAAATCAGAAATTTAGACCTTTTGTTTGATGAAGATGTAAAACAAATTTCTGAGGTGGACTTGGTTGATGATGCGTTGAGGTCTCAAAATGTTACTACAATTGATAAAAAGAATTTAAATGTTATTACAGGTCCAACTGGGGGTGTGGAGGCATTAATCAGTACTTTAGCCGGAGTGAGCTCGAAAAATGAAATGAGTTCTCAGTATTCTGTAAGAGGAGGTAATTACGATGAGAACCTAGTTTATGTAAATGGTTTTGAAATTTACCGTCCCTTTTTAGTTCGAAGTGGTCAGCAAGAAGGTTTGAGTTTTATTAATTCAGATATGGTGGACAACATCTCTTTCTCTGCTGGAGGTTTTGAGGCGCGTTATGGAGATAAGCTTTCTTCTGTACTTGATATAAAATACAAAGACCCAAAATCATGGAAAAGTCATTTAACACTGAGTTTTTTGGGCGTAAATGCCACTGTAGAAGGCATAAGTCCATCAAAACGTTGGTCACATGTTACCAGTTACCGACAAAAAGACAATCAGTTTTTGTTAAGTACATTAGATACAGAGTCAGATTACATGCCTAGATTTAAAGATTTTCAAACTTTAAATACATACCATTTTAACCCTCAAGTAAAATTAAGTGTTCTGGCCCATTATTCTTCAAATACTTATCATTCTGTTCCAGAATCTCGTCAGAGTGAGTTTGGTACAGTTGATAAACCTTTGCAATTAAATATATATTTTGATGGTCAAGAAAAAGATGCTTATGAAACTGGGATGGGAGCAATTCGTTTTGACTACCAGATTCATGACAGTTTACAAATGAGTTTATCAACTTCCTTATTTCAAACACTTGAAAAGGAGTTTTATGATGTTGAAGCAGAATATTGGCTAGGGCAGTTAGAAAATAGTTTAGGTTCAGATAATTTTGGAGAAGTTGTGGCAAATAGAGGTGTAGGTGGGTACCTTAGGCATGCAAGAAATGAATTGTATGCTCAAGTATATAATGCTCAGTATAGGGGAAAGTGGTTTAATAATAACAAGACTTTAAGTTGGGGTGCGAAGTATCAACATGAAATGATTGATGATCGTTTAAATGAATGGCAATTAATTGATTCTTCTGGTTTTTCTATGCCTCAGGGCGTAGATTCTCTTTTAGGATTGTTTGAGTTTATCGAATCAGAAAATGAATTAAATTCAAGTCGATTAAGTTCTTATGTTCAGCAAAGTGGTCGAATAGAAGTTGATAGTACAACATTTTCATATACTCTTGGTTTTAGAACTCAATATTGGTCAAAGAATCGTGAATTTTTTGTTTCGCCAAGAGCAGTTATAAGTTATAAGCCAAATTGGAATAAAGACGTGCTTTTTAGAGGTGCTATTGGTTCATATAATCAATCTCCTTTTTATCGTGAATTGCGAGATAAAGAAGGTGTTTTATATACAGATTTAAAATCTCAGAAATCCACACATTTTGTGTTTTCATCAGATTATAATTTTTTGTCTTGGAACCGTCCTTTTAAATTTGTAGGTGAGATTTATTATAAGAGTTTAAGAAATCTTATTCCTTATGAGATTGATAATTTAAGATTGCGTTATTTGCCGAGCTTAACATCTCATGGTTACACAGCTGGTCTCGATCTTCGTGTTAATGGTGAGTTTGTTCCTGGTGTTGAGTCGTGGGCAAGTATGTCTTTAATGAAAAGTGAAGAAGATATTGAAGGAGATGGACATGGATATATCCCAAGACCAACTGATCAGCGTTTTGCTTTCTCTTTGTTTTTTCAAGATTATTTTCCAGGAAATCCTAGTTATAAGATGAATTTAAAGCTTCACTACAGTAGTGGTTTACCATCTGGTGCAATAAATTCTGAACGTCATGAACAAGTTTTTCGAATTCCTGCTTATAGACGTGTCGATATAGGGTTTACCAAAGTGATAAAGGAGAGTAGTCAAGGCTCAAAATCAAAGTATTTTAAGCACTTTGATTCACTTTGGATAAGTGCTGAAGTCTTTAATCTTTTGGGGATACGAAACACCATATCATATCTGTGGGTAAGTGATGTCGTACAAAATCAATATGCAGTTCCGAATTACCTCACTTCACGATTGCTTAATTTAAAATTACAAGCTAAATTTTAAACTGTGACTGGTAAGCATTGACCAGTTTTGAGTTTCAAACAATTTAGTGATCGTTTCCACTTTAAATTTTTACGCCTAATTAGATGATTTTACTTTGAATTTGAGTGATATCACCTATTTATTTTGACCTAATGAATTGGTAAATTTGTGTCATAATATTATTAACTCTATGTACACGATATTTAATTTAAATAACTTAAAACATTAAAATGAAAAAAAAGTTTATTTATATATTTTTTGGAGTAATTAGCTTTCATTTGAGCGCTCAGACTGGACTTGATTTTGATGGTGATGATGATTACGTAAATTGTGGTGATGTTGATGCTTTTGATAATCTTACCGAGTTTACAATTGAAGCATCGGTGTATTGGCATGATCTTACCCCACTAAGCACAATTATTTCCAAAAGAACAAATCACTTGGATAAAATCCAGCTTGGATTGGGTGCAAGTGGATATGGAGCAGAAATTGGTACTGTGGATGATTTACTTTTCCAAATTGGGGATGGCATATTGGGGAGAGCTTATACTACTGGTGGTATTATTTCGATTAATACATGGTTTCATATAGCAGTTGTTTTTGATGGAACTCAGGCAACCAATGAAGAAAAATTAAAATTATATGTAAATGGAAATCAACATATGCTTACATTTATGGGAACAGTTCCAGATGCTCCAAATTTTCAAAATACTGCTCCAATTACTTTAGGTAATGAGACAACATTTAGTACGGTAACTAATTTTAATGGCATTTTAGATGAAGTAAGAATATGGACAACTGTACGTTCGCAAGCTCAGATACAAGCCAATATGAATAATTTTATATTTTCAGAAACAGAATTATTATTAGCTTATTACACTTTTGAAGATGGGAGTATTTGTGGAAATAATTTAGCAATAACAACAATAGAGGATCTTACGGGAAATTACAATGGGATTTTAAATAATTTTAATCTCAATGAAGGATGTACTTCAAATTTTACAACTGGAATGGTTCTTAATCCTGTGGCTGTGGCAACGATTACAGAGAGTGGAGAATATTTAGATGTTAGCCCAGCAGGTACTTATTTATGGAATAATGGAGCAATTACACAAAGTATTCTTCCTACGGCAAATGGTGAATATTGGTGTGTGGTTACCGACGATAATGGATGTGTTTTTGATACAGTTTATTATAATTATCAATCTTTAGATCTTTTAGAAACTCAAGAATCTTTTCGCATTTACCCTAATCCCGTATGTGCGTATCTAACTCTGGAACTGGATTTAAAGATTAATGCTATAAAAGTAATGGATGTTTTAGGGAGTTTTGTTGATGTGGTATGGGAAGAGCCTATGCTAGATGTCAGTAAATTGTCTTCAGGATTGTATTTTATAGAAGTATATACAGACAAAGGTGTGTTTACAGAGCAGTTTATAAAGGACGAGTAGACCGAAAATTAAGGACGCTTAAAAATCCAATGTCAATTCTTTGCCAAGACCTTGTTGGTTTTCATCAGCTGAAAATTCTAAAACATAAGCTTGATGTTTCCGCATATTTAATACTTGACCATTTTCAAAAAGCAAGTATTGTCCTTTAATACCCATCAATCGTCCTTGAATGGTTGGGCTTTTGTCAAAACTAAGGCTTTTTACTTTTGTTGGGTATTCATTAACAGGGTATTGAATATTTAGAATGTCTTCTTCTTTAAGTAGATACTTATGATATTCTTTTGGGATTAATTTAAAAACTTCTTCACGTTTTTCTGTTAAATCTACATGAGCGATTTCATTTTTTAACATGCGTTGCCATGCAGTTCTGTCGGAAAGGTGTTGTTTTAAAGAAACTTCAATCATTCCACATAAATAACGATTAGGTGTTCTAGCAATAGGCACTGCGTAACTTGCACCCTGATCAATCCAACGTGTTGGGACCTGCGTATCTCGAGTAATTCCTACTTTTACTCCACTGGAAACGGCTAAATAGACATAGTGATCTTTAAGATGATGCTCACGTTCCCATTCCATATCTCTCCCTTCCCCCAAATGAGCTCTACATAGTTCTGGCTTTATAATACATTCAGACGACATTGGACTGTTTTGGAAGCAAGTGTAACAAAACCCTTGATTGAATGATTTTTTTGTGCGTTGACCACAATCTAGGCAATAGATTTCACCATTAAAATGAAATTGAATATGCTTTCCGATCCATTGATTCATCCCCAAAAACTTTTCGTTCATAGGTAAATGATATTGAACAGGACTTTTAAGTTCAGTTTTCATTTTAAGAATTCGGCCATACATCTTCATATATAAAGGATATTTTGTAGTTTAGTTTGAATGAAAATAAGTATTTTTTTATAAAAAATATAAATGAAAATTTACAATTCTATTGTCAGCTGGATTATTAAAAAGCGTATTCATCAGATTAAATTATTTATCAACCATCCACATGAAGTACAAGAGGAGTTGAGACAGTCTCTTGTAGATAAAGCCAAAAATACTGATTTTGGAAGAACCTATGATTTTAATTCTATAAAGAATCAAAAAGATTTTTCTGAACGTATTCCAGTTCATCAATATGAAGACTTAGAGCCTTATATTTATAGAATGCGTTCTGGTGAACAAAATGTACTTTGGCCATCTAAAATTAAGTGGTTTGCAAAGTCTTCCGGAACAACAAATAACAAGAGCAAATTTATTCCTGTAAGTAATGATGCTATTGAAGATTGTCATTACAAAGGTGGTAAAGATCTATTGTCTATTTATTGTAATAATTATCCTGAAACAAATATTTTTATAGGTAAAAGTTTGATGCTTGGAGGCAGTCATCAAATGTCACCTTTATCCGATAGAATGTTTGAAGGAGATCTTTCAGCCATCATCGTAGAAAATTTACCTTTTTGGGTTCAATTACAGCGTTCGCCCGATAAAGATATTGCCTTAATGGGCGAATGGGAAAAGAAATTAGACTTGATGTCAGAACAAGCTATTAAAGAAGATATAACTTCGCTTTCAGGTGTTCCATCTTGGGCATTGGTTTATGCAAATAAAGTGCTAGATATAACAGGAAAGTCTAACCTTCATGAAGTTTGGCCTAATCTAGAATTATATATGCATGGTGGTGTTAATTTTAAACCTTACAAAGCAAGTTTTGAAAAACTTTTTCCTAAAGGCATTAATTATCTGGAATCATACAATGCTTCAGAGGGGTTTTTTGGTGTTCAAGATGATCCTCAAAAACAGGATATGCTTTTGATGTTAGATTATGGTGTTTATTATGAATTTATTCCTCTAGAAAATATTGATGATGAATTGCCAACAACTTTAAATTTGAGTCAAATAAAAATTGCAACTGATTATGCCCTTGTAATTACTACAAATTCTGGCTTATGGCGTTATTTTATTGGAGATACGATTCAGTTTACACAAAAAAAACCATATCGGTTTATAATTAGTGGCCGTACCAAGCATTATATAAATTCTTTTGGTGAAGAGCTTATGGTTCATAATGCAGAAGTAGCACTTCAACAAGCTTGTTCAACTTTTAATACTGAAATCGTTGAATTTACAGCAGCACCAAAGCATATTTATAAAGGACATAAAGGATGCCACGAATGGCTTATTGAATTTAAAGAACCACCTATAGACCTGGATGGTTTTACTGATAAACTTGATATTGCTTTAAAAGCAGCAAATTCGGATTATGAAGCAAAACGCTATAATGATTTAATACTTCAGGCACCTAAAGTTCATATTGCTTCAAAAGGTTTGTTTTTTAATTGGATGCGAACAAGAGGTAAGTTGGGTGGTCAGAATAAAGTACCTCGATTATCTAATAAAAGAGTTTATTTAGATGAACTTTTATCGATGAACTCTTAAATTAGGCTTGTTCATTTCATCTAAAATTGTATTTTTAATGCCTAATTTAAAATTTTAAAAAATGCATATTGCAGTTGCTGGAAATATAGGTGTAGGTAAAACAACTTTGACAGGCTTATTAGCTAAAAACTTTAATTGGGAGCCTCATTATGAGTCGGTCGATAACAATCCTTATTTAGATGATTTTTATACCGATATGCAGCGCTGGGCTTTTAATTTACAGGTGTATTTTTTAAACAGTCGATTCGGTCAGTTAAAAGAGTTTCAAGAAAGCGGAAAAAATATCATTCAAGATCGTACAATTTATGAAGATGCTCATATTTTTGCGCCCAACCTTCATGCTATGGGACTTATGACTTCTAGAGATTTTGATAATTATTCAAGTTTGTTCGAGTTGATGTCTTCTTTTGTAAACCCTCCTGATTTATTAATTTACCTTAGAGCGTCTGTACCTACTTTGGTAAAACAAATTCAGTCGCGTGGAAGAGATTATGAATCGAGTATTCGTATTGATTACTTAACACGTTTAAATGAACGCTATGAAGCTTGGATTTCTGAGTATACTAGTGGAAAGCTCCTTATTATTGATACGGATGATTTAGATTTTTCTAAAAATCAGGAAGATTTAGGTTTTGTTGTAGATAAGGTAAATGCTGAGCTACACGGTTTATTTTAGCCTGTTATTTTTTTATAAAACTTTACAATGGGAGTAAAGGAATCTTTTATAATTCATCAGGGACAAACCACACCTTTTCCTTTATGTATTGATGTGGCATCTGCTGAGGGAATGTATATCACTGATAAATCTGGAAAAACCTATCTCGATTTGGTTGCGGGTGTTTCTGCCTGTACAATTGGCCATTGTCATCCTCGTGTTGTGAAAGCCATTCAAGATCAGACTTCAAAATACATGCACGTTATGGTGTATGGAGAATTCATTCAGGAACCTCAGTTAGCGCTTGCTAAAAAACTGGCTTCTTTATTGCCAGATACTTTAAATTCCACCTATTTTGTTAATTCCGGTGTGGAGGCCATTGAAGCTTCGATGAAACTTTCAAAGAGGTATACAGGTCGGGCAGAAATTATCTCTTGTAAAAATTCCTATCATGGCAGTACACATGGTGCGTTAAGTATTATGGGTAACGAAACGTATAAACAGAAATTTAGACCTTTACTTCCAGATTGTAGACAAATTATATACAATGATGTAGATAGTTTAAATGAAATTACTGAAAAAACAGCAGCTGTTATCATAGAACCTATTCAAGGTGCTACAGGATTTATTACCCCTACGAATGGATATTTAAAATTAGTTCGAGAAAAATGTGATGAAGTTGGTGCAATTTTAATTTTTGATGAAATTCAAACCTGTTTTGGTAGAACAGGAAATTTATTTGCATTTGAGACCTTCAATGTGATTCCAGATATTCTTTGCATGGCTAAAGGAATGGGAGGCGGTATGCCTATAGGTTCTTTTACAACTTCTACAGAAAAAATGCACAGCTTAAGAGAAAATCCTATGTTGGGTCATATTACCACTTTTGGCGGTCATCCTATTGTTTGTGCTGCATCATTGGCCACACTAGATGAGCTATGTGAAACGCAACTTTTTCGTGAAGTAGAGAAGAAAGAAACTCTTTTTAGAGCGCTTTTAAATCACCCTAAAATTAAAGAAATTCGTGGTAAAGGACTCATGCTTGCTATTGAGTTAGATGATGTTGAACTCTGCCAAAAAGTTGTGCATAGGGGATTAGAAATGGGCATCATTAGCTTCTTTTTCTTGTTTTCGAAAACAGCTGTAAGGCTAAGTCCACCCTTAACGATTTCAGATGATGAGATTAGATATGCTGCCAATATCATTCTTAATATCTTAGATGAATAAGCCTTTTTATTCATAGTTAGACCGAATATAAATTAGATAAAAACTCTCTTTTTCAGAACCAAATGTTTAGTATTAGCCGTAAATTTGCCTAAATAAGAATAAACTCAAAATTATGATAGGTAACGAAATTGAAGCGGCATTAAATAAACAGATTTCTGCAGAGGCAAATTCATCTCATTTATACTTAGCTATGGCTTCTTGGGCAGAAACAAGAGGCTTTGAGGGTGTTTCAAACTTCTTTTACAGCCAGTCTGATGAAGAACGACAACATATGCTGAAGCTGGTAAGATATGTCAATGAAAGAGGTGGTCATGCAAAAGCACCAGCTATCAACGAGCCTTCAAAAATGTTTGATTGTTTGACTCATGTTTTTCAAAATTTTTTGGATCATGAAGTTAAAGTATCTGCTTTGATTAATGATTTGGTTCACCTTTGTCATGAAAAAAGAGATTACACCACTCAAAACTTCTTACAGTGGTATGTGGCAGAACAAATTGAGGAAGAAGCTTTAGCGCGAACTATTCTTGATAAGCTTAAATTAATTGGTGATGATAAAGGTGGTTTGTATCTTTTTGATAGAGATGTAAATCAATTAACGGTTACAAGTGCTGCCGCTCCAGATATTAATGCCTAGAATAAAATTATGATAAATAAAAAAGCCGCTTTAAGCGGCTTTTTTTATTTGTTAATCTTTTTGTTCTAATTTTTTAAACTCATTTTCAAGAATTTCATTCAGCGCTTTAGAATCAATTTGTTTGGCAATAATTTTTTTCTTTTCGTCTAATAAATACAAACGAGGTGTACCCATGATGTTATATTTCCCTCTGAAGTTTGATTTATTTTCAAGGTCAATCACGTTTATCCAGCTATCAGTTTCTTGTTTTACGATAAACTCCTTCCACATGTCTTCATCAAACTCAGTACAAACGGCATAAACTTTTACACCTTTATCAGCGAAGGAATCGACGACTTCTTTGACTTTTGGTGTTTCTGTTTTACAATGTCCGCAATCTGGGTCGTAAAAGAAAAGTGCTGTAAATGGTGCTTTTATTTTATGGAGGTCTTGTAGAACTCCTTTGTCATCTGGAATCTTGAGGAATGGGGCTGTGGTACCTATTAAATTAGGGCTGATTCGCATGGCCTTATCAATAATATTGGTTAATTGAACTTCCTCAATCCAAGGGGTTTGTCTTGTAATGAAATAGGTAAATACCAAGTGCACAAAAACAGCATCTTGTCCCATTATTTTTGAAGACTCGAAGTGGTGTGTTGACCAGTTAATCACATATTTGAAAAGTGCCTCACTTTCTCTTACTTTTTCTATTAGTATATCTAATGATTTAATAATAGAATCTGGAATTTGAGGTGTGTATTCTAGTAAATATTTCTCCATTTTACCATGGAAAATAGGTGTTCTTACCATTCGGTCGTCCTTTAGATCAAAGAGATCCCAATAGTGTTTTTTGTAATAGTTGTACTGAAATTTAGAATCTACTGTCCCATCTTCAAGTAATGGTGATTCTGGGACCACGATTGGTTCCATAGCACTTAAGAGTTTTACAAAGAAAGTAGAGAAATGTTTTTGCATATAATCCAACTTAAAATCTGTGACTTCGTCATCGATTTCTTGTAATTGTGTTTTTATTTTCTGGTATTTTCTTGTATCCTTCTCAAGTGTTTTTAATTGTTTTTTTAGTGGATCAGCTTGTATGCCTTTTTTTTGCGTGAATTTTTGATATTCATAAAACAATTGATTTTCTTTTGATCCCTGAACTTTCATGTCCAGAATCATATTGTCTTTACTGGTCTCAAAACTAAAATTTCTAGTTTCGTCAATAATTAATTGAAAATATTGTTTGTTAGGTAGCAAAACGAAGTACATTCCACTTTCAAGTTCTTCTTCAGATTCAAAATGAAAAAATCCGTGATGTGAATCAACGGTGTCTTTTACAAATTGTTTGTCGCCATAATAATAACCCAATAATACTTCTCCATCAGGCATACCATCAATTTTTCCGAAAATGGAATAATTTTGTGCTGTAAGTACTGTATTAAAAAACAGTACTGTAAATATGAAATTTAAAATTCTCATTATATGTTGTTGAAATTTCAACAAAGATAATTTTTTACTGAAAATAAATTGTAAAAACCTTCTATACTATCAATTTAGATATATTTGCAAATCTTAAGCTAATCTTGATGCAGGAATTAGAATTTAAATTAAATACTGAGTACATAGAACTTAATAAGTTACTAAAGATTTTATCTTTAGTAGAGAGTGGAGGTCAGGCGAATAATTTAATTACAGAGGGTTTTGTAAGGTATAATGGTCAAGTTGATACCCGAAAGCGATTGAAACTACGTAAGGGAGATAAAATTGAATTCACAGAAATGCTGATTAGAATCTGCTAATGAAGTTTGAAGAAGAAATACAACGCAGGAGAACTTTTGCCATTATATCTCACCCCGATGCGGGTAAGACAACGCTTACAGAAAAACTTCTTTTGTATGGCGGAGCTATTAATGTGGCAGGTGCAGTAAAATCGAATAAAATAAAAAAAACAGCCACTTCCGACTTTATGGAAATTGAACGTCAGAGAGGTATATCTGTGGCTACTTCGGTAATGGGTTTTGAGTATTTAGGAAAGAAAATTAATATTCTTGATACACCTGGTCATCAAGACTTTGCTGAAGATACTTTTAGAACTTTAACAGCTGCCGATTCGGTTATTGTGGTGATTGATGTTGCCAAAGGTGTAGAGCCACAAACTGAAAAGCTAGTTAAGGTTTGTAGAATGCGGAAGATACCAATTATCGTTTTCATTAATAAGTTAGATCGAATTGGTAAAGATGCTTTTGACTTGTTAGATGAAATAGAAGGTAAGTTGGGCCTTAAAGTGCGTCCTTTAACCTGGCCAATTGGAATGGGACCCGATTTGAAAGGTGTTTATAACCTTTATGAAAAGAGCCTTATTCTTTACACCCCTAATTCTACTGAACGGGTTTCAGAAAAACTTGCTATTTCAGATATTTCTGATTCTGAACTCGATAATCAAATTGGTAGTGAGGATGCTGAAATGCTTCGAGAAGAGGTTGAACTCGTTGAGTCTGTTTATCCAGAATTTGATAGATCGGTTTATTTAGATGGCGATGTATCTCCAGTCTTCTTTGGTTCAGCAATTAATACTTTTGGTGTACAGGAGCTTTTGCATTGCTTTTTAGATATTGCCCCTTCACCTTTACCAAAAGAATCTGAAGAAAGAGTAGTGGACCCTTATGAAGATAAGTTTACGGGCTTTATTTTTAAAATTCATGCCAATATGGACCCCAAGCACAGGGACCGTCTGGCATTTGTGAAAATTGTTTCTGGAAAGTTTCACAGAAATACAAATTATAAACACATCCGGTTGGATCGGAACATGAAGTTTTCTAGTCCTACAGCATTTATGGCTGAGAAGAAATCAATAGTTGAAGAGGCTTTTCCAGGCGATATTGTGGGACTTCATGATACGGGTAACTTCAAAATAGGGGATACCTTAACCGAAGGTGAGTTGATACATTATAAAGGAATTCCTAGCTTTTCTCCTGAGATGTTTCGATTTGTAAATAATGCCGATCCCATGAAATCGAAACAATTGGCAAAGGGGATTGATCAGCTGATGGATGAGGGTGTTGCTCAATTATTTACGATGTCAACCAATGGTCGCAAACTAATTGGGACAGTAGGTGCACTTCAATTTGAAGTTATTCAATATCGTTTAAAACATGAATATGGTGCTTCCTGTTCATACGAAAATCTTAATGTACATAAAGCTTGTTGGATCTCGTGTAAGGATAAAGTTCAACTTCAAGAATTTAAAAAAGTAAAGTATCGGTCTATGGCGACAGATAAATTTGGTAGAGATGTGTTTTTAGCCGATTCTGCTTTTACCATCCAAATGGCTGAGCAAAAATTTCCAGAAGTTAAGTTTCATTTTACTTCTGAATTTGAAGAATTGGCCTAATTGTTTTTTACCCACTTTCGAGATAATTCACCGACTTTTATAATATAAATTCCTTTTGCCATTGAAGCTACATTAACTTTCGTTTTTGGAACTGTTATCTTGTCCTTATAAATTAATTTACCCTGAAGATCATAGATTTCATACAATTCTTCTTTATTGGTTTCTATAATCAAATATTCTGATGCAGGATTAGGATAAATATGAATATTATTTTCTGGTTCAACTTCAGCAATTTCGATGACATCGTTAACAGATTGAATTTTTGTGGTATAAATTCCATTTCCATGTGTAGCCAACACAACTAAGCTGTCTTCAGCTCTTGTTTTAACTTGTTCACATACAACATTTCCAATGGTGTTGGCACCCATTTGTGTCCAATTTGTCTCCTGACCTTCTATTTTGTTTGTTGCGTAAAGTCCAGTACTTGTAGCTACAAAATATAGGGTATCTTCTCCTAAAGGCATAATGGATGCCCATCTAAATGAAGGTCCGTCACCACCTCCATTTGATTGTTGTTCTAAATTACCTCCTGCACGCGACCATGTTTCTCCACCATCTGTCGTATAATATATACTATAGACTTCGTAGTTTGAAAACACTGTTAATGCTACATCCCCATCGTTTGGATGAATAGCTATATTATTAATGTATCCAGAACTAGGAAATGCGTCTAGAGGTGCCATTCCAATACCTGTTTGATAATTATTCGTGATTTCCGTAATTATTGGTTCATTGCTATTTGCATTATCCACTCTGTATAATTCCTTAGAATTTGTACCTACATACAACCTGTTAATTGGATTTCCTTTTGTAGAACTTATACAGCTAATTTCTCGACCTGATAGATTCAAATCAATGGCTTCTATCCATTCATCACTAATAGAGTCCCATTCATTAGTTAAAGGGATGTTATTTAAATTTGAATGTCTCCAAATTGTTGTTTCGTCAGGATAATACATAATGTTATCTGTAAAAGGATCTACAACAAATGGATGTATAAACATTTGCTCCTCAGGACCGATAGGATCTATTCTTCTTAGTCCTGTTCTATTACCATTTTCATCTATGGTAATTTTGTATACTTTACCGTTTTGAATTGACATGTAATAAACTTCCTCGTCAGCTGTAAAATGAGCAAATGCTCCGTCTCCATTTAATGGCATTACCCATGGTGCATTTGGGTCTTCAGAATTGGTAAAGAAATTTCCATTATCTTGAAATCCACCCAATATACTATTTGTAGCCTGATGTTCATTAATTGTTGCTGTATAGAGTTGTGTACTGTAATACCCATTGTTAAGAGAATTCCATTCTACGTCTTCAGCCAAATAATTATCACTGATAAACAAGCCACCATCATTAGCGTTAATGATACTGTTTGGAGATGAAGGAATAAAAGCAACTTCATGCTGATCTGGGTGATGTGTATCATAGATTTGAAAATCAGGAAAATTGGTTCCTTTTTGGTAACCACCAATTTGGTTTACATTATCCATAGTACTAAAACCATCGGTAGAAACATAAAGGTTTGTACCTCCAAGGAAAATATGATTTTCATCAAATGGGCTAATTGCAATAGTAAGATTATATGATCCTTGAGCGTAAAAATTATCGAAGTTACTTCCAATTCCAGTTGGAATGTTTAATGATAAATCTTCCCATACACCCATTTGTGAGGTAGTATCTTCTATCGAATAAGTGTATTTCCATAAGCTACAATGTTCTGTTTCATCACTAAATGTGATTGATGCTTGACCGGCATTAGGTGTTACCGCAATAAAATATACTTCATTTTCATTATGAGGGTTGATTGCCATTTTTATTCGATCGTATGTGGATGGCCAGTCTTCCGGTAAAATATTATTCCATTCTATGCCATTTTCACTTCTCCAAATACCTTTGTCAACACCATCACTACTTAATGAGGCATATACCACACCTTCTGTACTCACTTCAATTTCAGAAAAATAAGCACTATTAGATCCAGAACCTAGGACACTGGTCCAATTTTCGCCGCCATCTTGACTTCTGTGAATGGCACCATAAGTGGCTGCGTAAATTAAATCTAAGCTGTCATTTGAAGGGTCGATTTCAATATCCCAAATTAAGTCCCATATTTCATCAAATTCTTCAGGAGTATTGGAAGCTGTACTTGATAATGAATTCCATGTTTGACCATTGTCATTAGATTTATACATTCCGTTTCCAAAGAAATATGCATCATTGCCAGAGGCAGAGTTACCATAAGCTTCTCCACTTCCATAATACCATGTAGCCGAATGTCCTTCTCGTGTGTCTTGCCGTAAACAAGTTACATTATGTAGCATTTCAGGACTTGTTAACTTAGTCCAAGAATCTCCTTTATCTTCTGAACGCCACACACCTCCAGAAACACCTCCAGCCATGATGGTGTTTTCATCGGTAACATCAATAGCCATAGCACGTGTTCTTCCACCTACATTGTAGGGACCTCTAGCAATCCAATTAGTTTGTAATTTTGTGTTTTTAGGAATTGTTTGGGCAAATTTCAATTCTTTGGCTCTTATGTTATCTGGAATTTTACCTTCAGGATTTAGCAACCTTGAAAAAGACCAATTTCTTAAGTTGTTTGGATTGGATTCTAAGCCGATACCCATTCCAGCGATTTTTACTTTCTTTTTATCAGCTTTTGCTTTGAGTTGTAGCTCAATTTGTGTTTTAATTTTTTGAGTTTTATAGTGTTTTATGCTGAAGTAACTTATAAATATAAGTGTAATAAATGCAATTATTTTCTTCATGATAGGAGGTTTGTAATTGAATTTGTTCACAAACAAAAAAACCTCAACTAAAGATGAGGCTTTTTAAAAATCTATTTAGTAAGAGATTTCTGTTTGGTGTATTCTTTTTTTGAAAACTTCTTTACCTATTTCATTATACACTTGAATACTGCAAATACGTTTGCGGTAATCACCTTCAACCTTTATACGTGCAAAGTTACCATCAAATAAGCCTTCAGGACTTAAACCAGGGAATTTGAGCTCGTAGAGAGGGTAGGCATATTCTCTTTCTTCTTTTATAAGTTCTGTTTTATCTGTGTCTCCAGTAATAAATACGACACCATTAATGCGAGATAGGTGTAGTCTTTCCATGAGCTCTTCATATTCTTTTGAGTAATCTTGAAAAGGTTCATCGTCTTCTCCTTCTGATAAAATACTATTTCCACAAATAATGAATTTAAATGCAGCATTAGAGCCCATAATTTCATTGATAAAACGATTCATTTGATTGTCTCCGAAAAATTGAGGGTCGTCTTGATTTAAAGCTGTTTTAAACATTCGGTTATCCATCATAAATATTTCCACATCTTCATAATCATAACGTTTGTATACACCATATTCTCTAAATGTATAATTGTATATCTTTTTAGGTGCATTAGGCCAGAATAAATTAAAAGCCATTAATGTAGAGTCTTTAAGAGCAAAACGTGTGTCTGAAGTATTTAATCCAAAATCTTTATCGTTCCAAGTAGCAATATGAGGCATCTGTTTCATGAAGTGATTCACGCTTTGACGCTTTCTTATGGATTTGTATTTTTCAAGCATTTTTTTGAATGAGTTGGATTCACTTTTATTGAATGAAACATTATTACCCATCCAAACCATAAAGTCAGATTCAACTTCTGACATGGCATCGAGAATTTGATCACCCTTGTCATTATCATGAGATAAATTCAAATTGTGTCCTAAAAGGAAGTATATGTCAGCTAAAAAATTGCGTGGCGTATAGATTTCCATCTCTTCTTCTACCATTACAGAATCTAAATAAATTTCTACATGGTATTCTGAGTCAGGAATTAATTCTTCTAGAGTAAGAACAACTGGTATCTCATCTCCATTATTATAATCAGATATATGAAAGTCAAACCAGCTTGAGTTGTTAAAACTTTTTGGGTCTGTAAGATCGTAAACTAAGGTTTTGTTTCGGTCTTCATCAAAATTTTCCAGTTTAATAGTAACTTTTTTTGTTTCTTTTGAGACTAAAAGCCACATCTGAGCATGATAGTTATCAATGTAAGAAAGCATAGGCCCTGCAATCAATTTAGATGCTTCTTCACCCGTAGTTTTCTTTTGTGCAAAAGATGAATTTATATTTAGCAATAATGCTGAAGCTAATAAAAGTAAATATTTGTTCATTGTTGTTGTTGTTTTGACTATCAAAGCGTAAATATATGCAAATTGTACCTAAACAAAAACCCCACCAAAAAGTGGGGTTTTAAAATAAAATATTAATAGTTTATTTATTTCACATCTACCAATTCCACATCAAACTCTAAAGTAGCCTTGGCGGGAATTACAGGAGGATAACCTCTTTCTCCGTAAGCCAAGTGAAACGGAATTACAAAAGTTGCTTTTCCGCCTACTTTGAGTTGAGCCACTCCTTCATCCCAACCTTTAATTACTCTTCCAGCTCCTAATGGGAAGTCAATAGGGTCGCCACGTTCAATAGAAGAGTCAAATACAGTACCATCCATTAAACGACCAGTATAGTGCACAGAAACAGTTTTCCCCACTATTGCATCCATACCAGATCCTTCTACTTCATTAGCAATAATTAAACCGGATTCAGTTGTTCGCGCATCAGGATATTTTTCTTCAATTTGTTTCTTTAAAGTTAAATTGGCTTCCTTTTCTTTCTCTTTTTGCTTTGTTTCGAAGTTTTTAAGTTCGTTTGCAAATAGGGTAGGTGCATCAAAGTTATTTGCCGCATCACCAACTCTTTTGATGTTCATTTTTTCTATGAAATCATCTTGAACAATACTATTTACGACCTCCATTCCTTCAATGACATTACCGAATACAGTGTGTTTGTTATCTAGCCAGTCTGTAGCTAAATGTGTAATGAAAAATTGAGAGCCATTTGTTCCAGGACCGGCATTTGCCATAGACAATACGCCTGGTCCTGAATGTTTTAAATCTGGATGAAATTCGTCAGGAAAGTTATATCCAGGTCCACCAGCTCCCGATCCTTTTGGACATCCACCTTGAACCATAAAATTGTCAATAACACGATGAAATTTTAAGCCATCGTAATAAGGGACACCTTCAGTTTTTTCATTATTAGGTATGTTTCCTTCGGCCAAACCAACAAAATTGGCAACGGTCATAGGGCATTTTTCAAACTCTAAGGATAAAAGAATATTTCCTTTGTTGGTTTGAATTTCTGCGTAAAGTCCTTCTTTCATTACTAATTTTTTTAGTGTTGGTGATCGTGATCGTGGTCATGGTCATGATCATCAGCATCTTTTTTAACGATTTCAATTAATTCTACATCAAAAATTAAGGTCGCGTTTGGAGGTATTACACCACCAGCACCTCTTGCGCCGTAGCCCAATTCTGAAGGTATAATTAATTTTGCTTTTCCACCTACAGACAATAAAGCGATGCCTTCATCCCATCCTTGGATAACTCTGCCTACACCAATAGGGAATTCGATAGGCTTACCTCGTTTAACAGATGAGTCAAATACAGTTCCGTCTACCAATGAGCCTGTATAATGAACCTTCACAACATCAGAGGCTTTTGGTTTGTCTCCTGTACCTTCATTTTCTATAAAATACATTAAACCACTAGCTGTTTTTGTTGCTCCAACGGTGAGCTCATTTAATTTAGCTTTTTCAGCAGCTTCTTTTTCAGCAGCAATTTGCTTTGCTTTTTCTTGTTCTTGATTAAAGACTTTTGGGGCGTCGAATTTTTTTGCTGTTCTACCATTTCTAATAATTTTTACTGAAACGATTGAATCGTCTTTTTCAATTGCATTTACAACACTTTGAGAAATAGAATCGAGTACATGACCAAATACAGAGTGCTTTCCGTCCAGCCATGGTGTTTCTTTATGAGTAATAAAAAATTGAGAGCCATTTGTGGAAGGCCCTGAATTAGCCATTGATAAAATTCCAGGTCCTGAATGTTTTAAGTCTTCATGAAATTCGTCAGCAAATGAATAGCCTGGATCTCCAGATCCATTGCCTTGTGGGCATCCTCCTTGAATCATAAAGTCTTTTATGACACGGTGAAACTTTAGACCATCGTAGTAAGGTACACCTGCTTCCTTTTCATCATTTTCCATTTCTCCCTCTGCTAGCGCTACAAAATTAGCTACTGTAAGGGGTGTTTTTTGAAATTCTAATACCAGGTTAATAACACCTTTATTTGTGTTAATTTGAGCAAACATACCATTGTCTTTTATAGACTTTGGATTTAAAATTTCCTCTGAGCCACAAGATTGTAGACCAAGCGCTAATAATAAGCTGTAAATAAAAAATACTTTTTTCATTATTTTAATTTTAAGAATAGATTAGTGTTGCGAATATACTGTATTTAAATAAGGATTCTTTTTGATTTAACAAAGTTTAGCAATTCGCTATGAGTTCTTCTTTGAATTCTGGTAATACTTTTTTCAATTTAGCAATCGCTTCTTCCAGAGTTCCTTCATACATTCCTCCGGCAGCGTTAATGTGTCCACCACCATTAAAATACTTTACTGATAGTAAGTTTGCTCGGAAATCTTTCAAACTACGGAAGGAAATTTTTACTTTTTCATCGTATTGAATAAAGAATGCTGTAAACACAATGCCATTAATAGATAAAGCATAATTTACAAACCCTTCGGTATCGCCTTTTTCAAAGTTAAATTTATTAAGCTCTTCAATACTCAAGCTCATTATCGCTGTATGGTATTCTGGTAGAACTTCTAATTTTTCACTCAGGCAATAACCCAATAATTTTAAGCGACTCTCTTTGTTGTTGTCGAAAAGTTTTTGGTGAATATCAGCTTGATCAAGTCCCAAATTTATAAGGGCAGCGGCAATTTCATGTGTTCTTGCATCTACAGAAGAAAATCGGAACGAGCCGGTGTCGGTTACCAAACCAGTATAAATACATTTGGCAACATCTATATTAACTTGGTCTTTCCAAGCCATATCTTCTATGAAATCGAAGATGAGTTGTGCTGTGGAGCAAATATTAGGTTCTGAAAAGACGATGTCTGCAAAATCACTTGGATCTTGGTGATGGTCAATCATTACAAATTTACCAGAACTTTGTTCTAATGCTTTACACATCATATCTGTTCTTCGTAAATCGTTAAAATCCAAACAGAATATTAATTCTGCTTCATTAATGTGTTGCTTTGCTAGTTCTTCTTCGCCTTCAAACTCAACTACATCATCGTTAAATGGCAGCCAGTGTAAAAACTCTGCATAGCTGTTTGGAACTACAACAGATACTTTATGGCCTAAGGCTTTCAATACCTGATACAGCGCCAAAGAAGAACCCATGGCATCACCATCAGGACCACGGTGAGTGGTAATGAGAATATTAGGTTCCTTTTCAAGTTCTGCTTTAACAGCTTTATGGTTGTGATTTTTCATAGAAGGCAAAATTAGTGATTTCTCAAAGATTTTACTTATTTTCGCGGCGAATAAAAACAAGACAATGGCTACAAACAGAACATTTACCATGCTAAAGCCTGATGCTGTCGCGAACGGATACATCGGAGCTATTTTAGAAAAGATTACTGCTGCAGGATTCCGTATCGTTGCAATGAAAATGACTCAATTAACCAAAGCTGATGCTGAAGCATTTTATGCGATTCATGCAGAGCGTCCTTTTTTCGGCGAGTTGGTAGAATATATGACTTCAGGTCCTATTGTATCGGCTGTACTAGAGAAGGATAATGCTGTTGAGGACTTTCGTACTTTAATAGGCGCTACAAATCCAGCTGAAGCCGCAGAAGGAACGATTCGTAAAATGTATGCTGAATCTATATCTGCAAATGCTGTTCACGGTTCAGATTCTGATGAAAATGCTGCGATTGAAGCTGCATTTCATTTTGCAGGTAGAGAACACTTCTAATACTTTTAATTTTTAGACAAAAAAAGCCGCTCATTGAGCGGCTTTTTTATTCTTAAAGAATAGGTTTATTTAATCCCTAATTTCTTTTTGATGTTTTTTGGTACTGCATCTTTGTGCAACATAATGTCCATGGTTTTGTATTCTACAAAGGCTTCAGAAGCGTAGAAGTAACCATCGCAATCGTTGTAGCTTGTGCCCCATGAATTTTTAATGATGTAATATTTTTTTCCAGTTTGATCCTTTACAATACCAGTCATATGCATTCCGTGATCGTCTGTGGTTTCGTAATTGTCAAATGCCAGTTGTCGCATTTCTTGAGTAATTTCTTTTTCCTCGCATGGTGCATCAAAAACAGTGCTTTCTTTTGCTGCCCCGGCATCAGAGAAGTTTTTATTGTCTTTTCCTGACTTTTTAATTTTTGCACCATCTAAAGGTACCAAAGCCATTCCTTGACGGAATGAAAAACCTTCTTCAGAAACATCCGATGCCCAAGCCAAAGAATAGTCATTCATTAAGGCGTGGTCAATCACTTCCATCATTTCATTCATTGGTACATTATACACTTCTTTCATCATCCAATTGTCTGGTACTTCTATGATAAATTCATCATAAAATGGATGGTGTGTAAATGAGCTGATGAATACATAATCGTCTGCATTAAAGTTTAGAGATTTTGCAAAAGACTTTGGTGTGTATTTTTTTCCTTTGTAGGAAAATTCGCTAGGCATTTCTCCTAGGTACGTGTCTAATACTGCTTCGTAAGCAGGTTTCCATAAAGGTGTTAATGTTTCTTGCTCTGCATCTACAACGGCTTTCACCATGCCTAAAAGAACATGATCCATTTCGCCGTGGTTAAACTTTTCTTCATTTGCTGGCCTTCCCGTGTATGCTTCTATGGGTACAATACCGTGGGCCTTGATCATTTCACTAACATCGTGAAAAGCACCACCTGGTCCAAAGTTTAGATTCCCGTGCATACGCACATATCTCTCTGCTTTGTCAGAATAGGTGTTACGCACGATAAACATTTCTGACAATTCGTGTTTTCCTCCACCCAAACGCATGATCTCAGATTCGATAAACGACAAACCAGAAAAACTCCAACAAGTACCTGTTCTTCCTTGGCTTTCTACATCTGTAGCCTCAATGTCGGTAACTACAGTAAATTCATAGTCACTTCCTTCTTTATTGGTTATTTTGTCTTGTGCTTGAACCGAGATAAATAGTCCAGCAGATAGCGTAAACAAAGCTATTTTTTTCATTGTGTAAGAATTTAAATTTTTGTGCCCGCAAGTTATTGATTTAAGCCTAAATAAAAAATGGTAAATTATTAAGTGTTACTTTTTTATTAGTTTAATAAAATGTTTCGTTTAAAATTCTTTCACTTCCTCCCCAAACTTGAGACCTAATTTTTTACGAATTAGAGATGTGCTGGCGTATAGTAGAGGTGTGTCTATAAAAGCACAGAGCATTTTAAAGAGACAACCGTCAAGAATAAATTGTATGATTTCAGAATTGGACCTTATTCCTAAAAATAAAACGCATACGACAAGTGTGGTATCTACCAGCTGAGAAAATACAGTAGAGAAATTATTTCTGAGCCACAAGTGTTTGCCAGCTGTTTTTTCTTTCCAGAAATGATAGATACGCACATCAATTAATTGAGCACAGAGGTATGCTGTCATGGAGGCAAATATAACCCGCCACGAATTGCCGAATACTTTGTTAAAGGTGTCATCATCTACCGGAGAACCTTCAATAGCGGTAAATTGTTGTGCGAGTAAAAGCACTCCTAATACAAATAAGGAAGCCCCAAATCCGGCCCAAACGATTCGCGCCGTTTTCTTTTTTCCATAAATCTCAGAGAGAATATCTGTAATCAAAAATGTGATTGGGTAGGGCAGTACCCCTGCAGAAATAACAAAGGTTTTAAAGCCCAGGTCAATCGTTATAAACTTATTTGCAATAAGGTTACAAACAACCAAAGCCGCGATAAATATCGCGGCCAGGTAGAGGTATATTTTTTTTGACTTTTCAGTATTCAAATCAAAAAAATATTTTAGTCTATAACAAACTGATAGGGCATTCTAGCTTGAACACCTTTAAGATGCTTGATGTCTTGTATGGTTTTGTAATATTTGTATTGGTCTCCCAATTGATATTTTATCCATGAGGTTTGCATATCTCCTTCAAGCTGTTCTAAAAGTTCTTGGAACGGATCTTTTTGTTCGGGCAATTCATAGATTCTATAATCCTCCAATTCTGCTAATTCTGCAGCTCCTGCAACAGCAGCTTCCAAGCCACCATATTCATCAATTAAGTTAATGTCCATAGCATTGGTTCCACTCCAAACGCGTCCTTGTCCAATATCATCTACATTTTCTTGACTCATATCACGACCCTCAGCAACTTTTGAGGTAAAGGTGTTATATACATCTACAACCCCTTTTTGTATAATGTCATATTCTTCTTGAGTTAATGGACGATTACTGCTTCCTATGTCAGCAAATTTATTGGTTTTTACTTGATCAAAAGTTAATCCAATTTTATCTGTCATCAGCTCTTCGAAGTTTGGCATCATACCAAATACCCCTATAGATCCAGTAATGGTATTAGGTGATGCGTAAATTTTATCTGAACCACAAGCAATATAATACCCACCGGAAGCAGCTACATCTCCCATGGAAACGACGACTGGTTTTTCCTCATTGGCCAGTTTCATTTCTCTCCAAATCACATCTGATGCAAGAGCACTTCCACCTGGCGAGTTTACGCGCAATACGATGGCTTTTACTTTTTCGTCTTTACGTGCTTTTCTAATGGCTTTAGAAATTCGTTCAGAGCCAATTACTGTTTCACTTCCTTCACCTGGCATAATCTCTCCTTGGGCATAGATAACAGCTACTTTCTCTTTTTTAAATTTATCACGTGCATTTTCATTTTTTACCTTGTTGTATTTTTTTAAACTGATAAAATTAACATCGTCGTAATTTTCCTGTTCCATTAAATTAGCCAAGTGGTTTTGAAACTGGTCTCTATAAAATAAGCTATCAACAAGTCCTAGTTTAACAGCATCTTCTGTAGTTTGGATTTCTAAATTGTCAGCGATTTCATTTAGTCGATCTCTTGTAAGTTCTCTGTCGGAAGCCACATTTTTTAAAAAGTGTTCCCATATAGATCCCATATAAGTTTCTTTTTGTTCTCGGTTTTCATCACTCATTTCTGTAAGCATGTATGGTTCTACAGCACTTTTAAATTTTCCATGTCTGATGACTTGTATCTCTATTCCCATTTTTTTGAGGGCGTTGGTGTAAAAAGTAACTGTACCATTGAGTCCTCTAAGCTCCATTCCACCTTCCGGATACATACAAATATGGTCTGCCACAGATGCTAAATAATAAGATCCCTGAGTATAAATTTCGGAATATGTGGTGATAAATTTACCCGATTCTTTAAAATCTAATAATGCATTTCTAATCTCTTCTCTGGTAGCAAACCCAGCACTTAGCATGCCTATTTCGATATAGATACCTTTTATGTTTTCATCTGTTTTGGCTTTTTTGATATTGGCCAGTATATCATTTAGTCCCAAAATATTGACGTCTTGTCCTGTAATTTCTGACAAATCAAAAGGCATTTCTTCAACGCGATCTTGAATTTCGCCGTTTAATTCTAAACGTAATACATGAGGCTCATCTAATTGAACTTCTTTAGAACCGCCGCTTGTAGCAATAGATACAATAATAATGATTGAGAATACCCCCAACATAAGACCAGCAGCAGTGGCTAAGGTAAATTTTAAGAATTGTTTCATTTTTTTATTTTTTGAATTACGAAATTAACAATTATAACATGAATAGCGTCAGACTTAACTAAGTTTAACCGATACAGTTTTATTTATGTGAATTAGGACAAAATTAATTAACTTAATTTAAAATAATATATGTGAAATTACCTGTTTTTTGGGGAAATACTTATCTCTATTCAGATTTATTAAACATTTTAATGGCATCACGCAAACGAGCGGCTTCAGCAAAATCAAGTTCTTTTGCGGCTTTTTCCATCGCTCTTCGCAGTTCATTTATTTTTTTGCGTTTATTTTCTTCTGTGAGGTATTTAATTTCTTCTTCATTCACAGTTAGTGAGCTCTCTGGTTCTGCTGCCTGATTGTAGTTTTTACCAATCACAGCAGTTTGTTCTAAAATACTTGCCTTAGATTTTTTATTCGCAAATGGTGTTATGTTGTGTTCTTCATTGTATTTAATCTGTAAGGTTCTTTTACGATTGTTGTCGTCTATTGTACGCTGCATCGAATTGGTTGTTTTGTCTGCGTAAAATATAGACTTTCCTTTAATGTGCCTTGCTGCTCTTCCTACAGTTTGAGTTAGTGAGCGTTGAGAGCGTAAGAACCCTTCCTTGTCGGCATCTAAAATAGCAACTAAGGAAACCTCTGGAAGGTCTAACCCTTCACGTAATAGGTTTACACCAATCAGAACATCAAATGCGCCTAAACGAAGATCACGCATAATCTCTACACGTTCTAAAGTATCTACATCGGAGTGTATGTAACGACACCTAATTCTATATTTTGTGAGGTATGTTGTAAGTTCTTCCGCCATTCTTTTTGTCAAAGTAGTGACCAAAATACGTTCGTCTTTTTCTACCCTTAAAGTAATTTCTTCTAATAAATCGTCAATTTGATTTTGTGTGGGGCGAATTTCAATGATAGGATCTAAAAGTCCAGTAGGACGTATAATTTGTTCTACAATAAGCCCCTCAGATTTTTCGAGTTCATAATCTGCTGGCGTCGCACTTACATATACAACTTGAGGTACAATGGATTCAAATTCATCAAACCTTAATGGCCTATTGTCCATTGCAGCGGGAAGTCGGAAGCCATATTCAACGAGATTTTCCTTACGTGACCTATCTCCGCCATACATGGCTCTTACCTGTGGAAGTGTCACATGACTTTCATCAACAAATAGCATGAAATCCTCTGGGAAGTAGTCTATTAAACAGAAAGGCCTAGAACCAGGTTCTCTACCATCTAAATAACGAGAATAGTTTTCTATTCCTGAGCAATAGCCTAACTCTTGAATCATTTCTAAATCAAAATTCACCCTTTCTTCTAGGCGTTTTGCTTCAAGATGTTTACCAATTTCTTTAAAATAGTCTACTTGTTTAATAAGATCTGTTCGAATATCGTGTTTTGCGACATCTAGACGGTCTTTTGAGGTCACAAATATATTGGCAGGATAGATTTTAAGGTGTTCAAATTGATCAATTTTTTTTCCAGTAATTGGATCAAAAGATTCTAAATACTCAATTTCATCATCCCAAAATAAAATGCGTAGGCCAAAGTCTGAGTATGCAGGGAAGATATCTACACAATCTCCTTTTACTCTAAATTGACCTCTTTCCAATTGTGTTTCAGTTCTGGAGTAAAGTGAAGCTACTAAAGCTAAAAGTAGTTCTTGACGGTTTAGGTTTTGCCCCTGCTTAAGTTCAATGACGTTTTTACTAAATTCTTCTGGGTTTCCAATACCGTAAATGCAGGAAACCGATGAAACTACAATCACATCTCTTCGACCTGATAGTAAGGCAGAAGAGGTACTTAATCTTAGTTTTTCAATTTCTTCATTTATAGAAAGATCTTTTTCAATATAAAGTCCAGAGTGAGGAATGTAGGCTTCGGGTTGATAGTAATCGTAATAAGAAACAAAATATTCAACAGCATTGTTTGGGAAGAATTGTTTGAATTCCCCATACAATTGAGCTGCAAGTGTTTTGTTATGACAAAGTACTAGGGTAGGTCGATTAACTTCTTTTACGACGTTTGCCATAGTAAAAGTTTTTCCAGAGCCAGTAACACCCTGAAGCGTTTGATAGGGAATGTCTTGCCTTAAACCTTCTACAATTTGTTTAATGGCTTGAGGTTGATCTCCTGTTGGTTTAAATTTTGAAACGAGTTCGAAATTCATAGTTTAAAAAGA
>NTKG01000050.1 GCA_002457305.1 Bacteroidetes bacterium MED-G21
ACCCTTTGAAAAGGGCCTTAGCAGAGAGGAAGGGATTCGAACCCCCGAAACGTTTCCGTTTACACGCTTTCCAAGCGTGCGCCTTAAGCCACTCGGCCACCTCTCTAATTCGGTGGGCTAAAGTAGGTATTTTTTTTGATAAAGAATAGACTTTTTCAAATGCGATGCCTCCACCAAAAAGTGTAAATTTGTGCCATGATCTTAACAGATACTCACAGCCATTTGTACGACCAAAAATTTTCTGAAGACCGAGCAGCCATGATTGCCCGTGCTTTTGAGGACAACGTACAGCGCATTTTTATTCCCAATGTAGACCAGCATACCGTAAAAGGGATGATGGACATTGTGGCTGCACATCCCCAAAATTGCTTCCCTATGATGGGCTTACACCCTTGTCATGTCAAAGAAGATTTTAAAGCGGAGCTGGCGGTCTTAAAAACGCATTTGGATGCAGGCGGTTTTTGTGCTGTGGGCGAAATTGGGATGGATCTGTATTGGGACAAGACTTTTGTTGAAGAACAAAAAGAAGCGTTTCGTACCCAAATCCATTGGGCCAAAGAAAAAGGCTTGCCCATTGCCATTCATTGCCGCGATGCCTTTGATGAGATCTTTGAGATCCTAGAAGACGAGAAAGAGGAGCTGCTTCGAGGTGTTTTTCATTGCTTTACCGGAACACTAGAACAAGCCCACCGAGCCATTGATCTTAATTTTTATTTGGGCATTGGCGGTGTAGTTACCTTTAAAAAGGCGGGATTGGACGCGGTGGTAAAAGATATAGATTTGAAGCATCTGGTGCTCGAAACTGACAGTCCTTATTTGGCACCAAGCCCTAACCGTGGAAAACGAAATGAATCTTCCTACCTGATTCACATTGCCCAAAAAGTGGCCGATTTGCACGAGCTTACCCTCCAGGAAATTGCTGAGATAACCACAGAAAATTCCAAACAACTTTTTGGTAGCTAAAATGAATATATTACTGATTTACACCGGCGGTACCATTGGCATGGTTCACGATAGCGAAAGCAACGCATACGTTCCTTTTGATTTTGAGAATTTACAAGCACAAATTCCAGAGCTTCAGCAATTGGATTGTACACTAGAAGTACAGTCTTATGAACCCAGCATAGATTCTTCTAACATGCAACCAAAAATATGGGTGCAGCTGGCAGAAACCATAGAGAAGTCCTATAAAGCTTATGATGGTTTTGTTATTTTACATGGTTCTGATACCATGGCTTACACAGCATCGGCGCTTAGCTTTATGCTGGAAAATTTAAACAAACCGGTCATCCTTACCGGCTCGCAATTGCCTTCTGGCGTGCCCCGAACCGATGCCAAAGAAAATTTAATTACCGCCATAGAAATTGCTTCTTCTTACAGAGATGGTGTGCCTGAAGTACCCGAAGTGGCGGTTTATTTTGAATACCAACTTTACCGCGGTAACCGAACCCATAAAGCCAATGCAGATCATTTTGAGGCTTTTACTTCTGCTAATTATCCGCCACTGGCCGAAGCAGGCGTCCACCTCAAGTTTAACCGAAGGTATTGTAGAAAAGTCAACAATGAGACTTTGCAGGTGCACCCTAAGATGAATGCCAATATTGTGGTGCTGAAATTGTTTCCTGGCATCACAAAAGCAACCGTACAAGCCATT
This sequence comes from Bacteroidetes bacterium MED-G21, assembly GCA_002457305.1. GTDB lineage: Bacteria > Bacteroidota > Bacteroidia > Flavobacteriales > UBA7430 > MED-G21. The sequence goes on from NTKG01000050.1 coordinate 1,655, forward strand.
TTAAAACAAGACAAAACAGAAGCTGTTCTTTTAGAAACCTTTGGTTCTGGAAACGCACCCACTTCAAAATGGTTTTTAGATGAAATTGAAGCGGCAATAAATAGTGGACAACTCATTTTAAATGTTTCTCAATGTATGGGAGGTACCGTTGAAATGGGACGTTATGAAACTAGTAAGCGTTTAAAAGATTTGGGTGTGCTCTCGGCATACGACATGAGCTTTGAAGCAGCACTTACAAAATTGATGTTTGTTTTGGGCTACACAAAAAGCAAGGAAAAAAGAATGGCCTTGTTAAGCGCTAACCTTCAGGGCGAAATGACGCTTTAGAAGGATTATTTTAAAGCTGCCCTTTTTACTTAAGCGGCTTTGTGTATTTTTGTTTAAACTCATTTTCATTGAAGAAGGTACTCATCATTCGTTTCAGTTCTATCGGAGACATCATCTTAACCACTCCTGTGCTGCGTTGTATCAAGCAGCAACTCGGTGTAGAGGTGCATTACCTTACTAAGAAATCTTTTTCAGGATTACTGCAGCACAATCCACATATGGATGCTCTACATTGCATTGATAAAGAAATAGGGGTCGAGTTAATTGAGAAATTAAAGGCTGAGCAATTTGATTTTCTTGTCGATTTACATGGCAATTGGCGCTCCCTGCGAATTAAAAAAGCACTTGGCGTTTCTTACAAAACTTTTGCAAAATTGAACCTGCAAAAATGGTTGCTCATTCATTTGGGTATCGATCTGATGCCTCGGCAACATGTTGCAGACCGTTATATAAATACTATTGCCCATTTAGGTGTTTCTAACGATCATAAAGGGCTGGATTATTTTATGGCTCCCGAAACAACAGTAGATGTAGATTTAAATAAACCTTTTATTGCCTGGAGCATTGGCGGTTCTTTTACACCTAAAAAATTAGCCGCGGCTCAGGTGGCAGATGTTTGCAATAAAATGGATGTGCCGGTATATCTTCTAGGAGGGCCAAAAGAAGTAGACGAGGCAGAAGCAATTATAGAAGCTTGTGGGCAGCCAAATATTAAAAACTTTTGCGGCAAATTATCTTTAGATCAAACAGCTTTACTTATTAAAAACAGCAAGGTATTGTTGAGTAACGATACAGGATTGATGCACATTGGTGCAGCATTTAAAAAGTCCATCGTTTCCTTTTGGGGATGCACCAAGCCCAGCCTTGGTTTTGCGCCTTATGCTGCGGCTTCAGATTCCGTAGAAATTCTTTCTAAAATCTCAAAAAGACCTTGTTCAAAGCATGGCAAGTCTTGCAAGCACAATAACTTGGGCTGCATCAAATTTATTGATTCAAAAGACATCGAAAAGGCAGTTCTAAAACTACTCTAGAAGCCAAACAGATTTTCCAGATGCTTTTAGCTTATTCATCTCTGTAAGTGCCTCATCTTTATTTTTATAAGAGGCTATAAACACTCGAAAAAGACCATTAGCACTTTCTTGAATGTTTGACGATGTAAAGCCTTCCCTCTGAAGTTGCTTTAATTGTTTACCTGCATTTTCTTTAGAGGCATAGCTTCCGGCAATGATGTGGTAGCCAATTGTAATTTCATTATCATTTACCGACGAAATAAATTCACGTTTATCATCTTTACTTTTTAATTCGACGATTTCAGTATTTAATTGTTCTATTTGACTGATGCTGCTCTTGGTAATATTAAACATGTTTTTTATGTCGCTGTTATTACTGCTGATCTTGGCATCTTGAGTTCTAATTTTCGCTACAATGGCTTTCATTTTAGTGTCATTTGCAGAATCTACTTTTGTTTTTAATTCTGTAAGATCCTCATAGATTAAATCAAGTGGATTGTTCCATTCTACCGATTCTTCCGTGGTGTTAAAACGGTAATTGATGCCAAGTCCAAATGTTGAATAAATACGGGTTTCATCGCTAAATGGATTTATGCCTAGTTTTGCAGAAAAGTCTAGGTCGATACGCTGATATTGGTCGTTAATATTATATTTCATGCCACCACCAACGTTAGCAATTGCTTCTGTGCCTTCTGTTTTTGTTTCTAAAAGATGTCCACCTGCAGAAACATATAAAAGCGATTTAGAGTTAGCGCTAAAAGTGAGGTTAGATAGATTAATGATCCCATTTGCCGAAACACCATTTAGACCATCTTCAAAATGAGAGTTTGAAACACCGCCAAGTGTTCCTCCAAATTGTAATGCTATGACATGGTTGATATGTTTTGTGTAATTGATGTAAGTTATATTATCGGTAATATCAGATAGGTCAGATATCAGACCAATATTTACACCTACTGAGGCATTGTTAAATATTGTGTTGATCGGGTTTACTTCTTGAGCTTTAAGTGTATAGCTCATAAAAATTGCCAAGATAATTAGTGCTTTTTTGATTTTCATTATTTTAAAATTATATGGTTTAAAATTATTTTGAAAACCCATGGAAGGAATTGCTAGGTGAAAAAATTATTTTTTCAGCAGCCAAGTCGGTTTCCCGGAAGCTTTTAACTTTTTCATTTCTGACATCGCAAGCTCTCTAGTGACATATGATTGAAAAGCCACTCGGAACAATCCGTTTGCATTTTGTCCAATTACTGAGGCTTCAAAGCCTTCTGTTTTGAGTTGGGATACTAAATTATTTGCGTTGAGCTTAGAAGAGAAACAACCTGCAACAAGATGAAAGGATTTGGAAACAAATGTTGTTTTATCATTTGGTGCAGGAATGGTTTTTTTAGCTTTTACTTCTGTATTTTCTTTAACAGTTTCTACAACTGTTTTAGGGGTAGTCGTGATTTTGGTTTCTTTAACTTCTATTGTTTTTTCTTTGACCTCAACAGCTCTTGGAACGTAAACAGACGCAGGTTTTTCTTTAAACGGATTCAAGTAGGCATAGTTGGCATATTTGTCGCCTATAGCGTCTTGTTGAAAAGAAACATAGGTGCTAAGTCCAATTAGAGGTATTAATACTGCTGCCACTTTCCAATTGAAAGATGTTTTTTGAGCTTGAATGCTTTTTGCACTTCGGTAAATTTGTTTTGATACATCAATTCCTTTAGATTTTCTTATTAGCGCTGGCGATTGAATTGCTTCCAGTCCAAAAGCATCTGAGAGGTAATTCACTTTTAGGTCTGGTTCAAAAGAAATGATGCCATTTAAGTCTACAGACAGAATCCCAATTTTGGGAAGTTTCGCTTGTTTTTTGTGTTCTAAATCGTTCTGAATAGAAAAAACAAAACGTTCTATTTTAGTTTGCGCACTGGCAAAAGAAATTTCTTCGCAAGAAGAAACATAGTTGGCCAATAAACCATCATCTTCTTGAAGGTTGATATTAAAACGAATGCTTTTACTTGGTGGTCGAAGTGTATGACTTACAGGGTGAATTTGCGCACTGCGGTAATTGGTAATGATACCTCCCAATCCAGGAATAATCACACAGTCGTGACGGTACAATAAATCGCTGATGTAAGTTTCCATTTTCATACACTGCTAAAGTATAAAAAGTAGTGGGATTATGAAAAGAATTTTTTATCGATTCGAATTAAATCTTCTGGACAGTCTACAGCGATAGATTCAGAGTTGGTTTCTGCAGTTTGAATCCGGTATCCGTTTTCAAGCCAACGCAATTGTTCCAAACCTTCTTTTTGTTCTAAAAGACTGCTCGGGAGTTGGGTGATTTCTTTTAAAACAGCTGTGCGGAATCCGTAGATGCCTATATGCTTAAAAAATGTATGATGGTTGAGCCAGTCTTCTTTTTTAAAACCTTTTAGATGTGGAATAGGCGCTCTAGAAAAATATAGGGCTTCCTGCTTTGTGTTTAAAACCACTTTAGGATTGTTCGTATTTTCTAAGGTTTCTATCGCATCAATTTTTTTAACAAGGGTCGCGATTTGTGTTGTTAGATTTTCAAAACAGGCCGTCAACAAATTGATGTCTTCTGGATGTATGAAAGGTTCATCGCCCTGAATATTGACTACGATACCATCGTCTTGTAGTTCAAGTTGATTTGCAGCTTCGGCAATGCGATCGGTGCCACTTTTATGGGAAGAAGCGGTAAGAATGACTTCAGCTCCAAAGGTGTTAACATGCGCAACAATGCGCTCATCATCAGTGGCCACTACAAGCCGATCTAATTTTGATTTTTGACACTGTTCGTACACCCTTTGCAGCATGCTTTTGCCATGGATGTCAACCAATGGTTTTCCAGGAAATCGAGTCGATTCGTAGCGTGCCGGAATGATGCCTGTAATCATGCTAGAAAAGCAGTTTTAAAAGAACAGAGTAGGTTCTTGGTGCAGATAATGCTGCAGGTCGAAGTGACTGCTCAGTGTTGAATATGTTGTCTATGTTAAATGAAATCCGAGCGTCTTCAGTAATATCGTAACCAATTCGGTAATCTACCATAACACAGTTTTTGTTGAGTCTTTCCCATCCTGAAGTGGTTCCTAAGTAAAGGTCAAAAAGAGGCTCTATAAAGGCGATATCTATATTGTCCATTTTACTGTTGAAGCGTAAAGAAAAGCCTGTAACTGTTCGGTTTCGTTCAATGTTAATGTCAAATTTTGCCAAATGTTTGTATCGGTATTTAAGAACACCAGAAGTGTCTGAGCTTGTGGTAAGGTAAGAAACAGGATTGCTAACTGCTACAGTGTCCATAGTTCCTATGTCGGGGTTAAATTCAGTTTTGTAAGTTATGAATTCATCGTATTGCTGATGCCTGTCTTCAATGTATGGATTTGTGTAAGTGTAACCCCCTAGTAATTGTATTTTTGTTTTGCCAATTTGGCCTTCTCCAGCAATAGAAACCTCAACACCCTCAATTCTCGAATTACCAATGTTTACTGATTTAAATCCAAAACCAAAAAGTTGTCCCTCATCATCTGCGCCCCATTTTCCGAAGCTAAATTCCATCATGTCGTTGTATTGCATTACAAAGGCGGCTACATCAATAAATCCTTTCCAGTCGCCAATTTTTACCACTTGTTTGATTCCCAATTCGGAACTCCATCCAGTCTCTGGATTTAAGTTTTCATTAGGGAAAATCGTCATTGGTCCTGTTTCGTAATTCACATAACGTTCTAGCATAGATGGGAATCTAATTCCTTGACCAAAAGAAGCTCTTAAAAAGGTTGCCAAACCAACTCTATAGTTTGCACCACCTCGGAAGATGGGCTTAGAAATGGTGTTTCTTGCATCTTGAAAATGCTCATATCGGCCACCTAATGAGAGGTTGAGTCGGTCTTTTTTGTAATCTACCTGTGTGTAAAGTGAGTTGTTGATGTTGATGTGGTTTCCATAAACATTTTCATCTGACCCTTGATCAATTCTGATTGTGTAACCAGAGGTTGAAGAAAGCCCTTCTTTGTAAATTTTCTGCACCTGAAAATCTGTATATGCGACTCTAGAAAATGTGGTCGAGTCTGTGGAAATGATTTCTCCTAAAGTTTCATTTTCAAATGGGCCATAAAACTTGTGAAAGTATCTTGAGTTGATGATGTATTTGATGTTTTTTTCCTCATTATGGTAACTCATGAAAGGATCAATCATCACATACCCATTGTTATAAAAACCAGGGTCATTGTCCAATGGGGTATATGCAAGTGTATCATGCATCCACATAATAGCATCTCCAATTCTACTCCTCATAAAGTTTGTTTTTATACCGTATTTGAGACCTGGAATATTTTTAGAGTAAAAGGTTTTACTCATATTTATTCGGGCTCTTTTACTGGTTACACCCTCTTGAAAACCTGCATCATTAAATAGATTTAGACCGAGCACAAAATCTGAATGCTTGTTTTTGTGTGCATGTAAAAATGCATAGTTATTACTGTCTTGAATCTTATTTTTATACCAGTGAAGCCCTTCTCTACGAGGTTCTCCATATACGGTATGTGTAATCATGAGTTTATTAATAGGTTCGCTGGTTGGGTAAGCGGTACGAATGTTTATCGTTCCATTAAGTGCCGAAGAGCCAAATAATACAGATGAGGCCCCTTTAATGACTTCAATTTGTGAAATGTTTTCCATGGGTACCAGTTGCCATTCTACACCTCCTTGGTCACCATTCATAAGCGGCATCCCGTCTACCATCACCATAACTCTTGATCCTGCACCATAACTCCAACCACTACCACTACGGATATTGGCTTGCCCGTCTACAATATGTACAGATGGCGACTGGTTCATGGTTCGATCTAAAGAGGTGGCTGTTTTATTCTCAATTAAAGCGGGTTTAATCACATCCATAGAAACGGTTACTTCTTCCAATTTTTGTTCAAATTTACCAGCTGAGATCACAACGGTTCCAAGGACTTCCGATGCTTCCTTAAGAGAGACGTCTAAATTTAGATTTTTGTTCTGCTCCAAGCACACATTTTTTAGAAGGTCTTTATAGCCTATGTATTGAAACAATAAATCATGACATCCTTGTGGAAGGCTGATTTGATAGTCGCCATTAAAGTCTGTGCTGCTTCCTAAACCCGATATGTTTTTTACAGAAATATTCACACCTATGAGTTCTTCATTATTTTGACTAGTTACTTTTCCTGATACTGTGTTTTGTGCCCAAGTATGGAATGTGTTTATGATCAGTAGCGAGAGGAGTATAGTACATTTTTTCATTATATAATATGTCTTAGAATTCAGCGGTTAATTTTAGTGAATAGAATCTTGGTGCCCCCAGGGATGCGGGACGTATTTGGTATTCTCGATTAAATGCGTTTTCAACCAAAAATTGAGCGGATAAGTTTTCTGTAAAGATATAAGACAGCCTGAAATTGGCAATAAAATCTCCAGAAATTAACCGTTCTCGCGATCTTTTAATACCCATATCATAGATGTTGGCATCTGCAAGTGTAAAAATATCAAGTACTTCAGCATTAAATGCGCCACTTTCAAAAAGTTGGTCAATGTTTTCCATAAATGAATTGTAGTGCAAGTGTGTTCCAATGGTCCACTTTTTTCTGGAAATCTGAAGGTCCAGTTTTGCCATGTGTTTGTATCGGTATTTTAAAGTTTCGCTTTCTGGATTTGAGCTTGTAGAATTGAATGATAATTGACTGTCTTGTGCCGTTATTTGTTCAACCAAAGGAAGTAAGTTTTCATCAATTAGACCTTCATTTAAGAAGTTTTGCAACAGGTCGTCGAGCCGGTCATTATAATTGTCATAAACCAAATCTGGATCTACAGCTCTAGGAATCATATATGTGTAGCTGAGTCTAGAACTAATTTTCCATTCGTTCCCCAAATCACCATCTGTTAAAATAGAACAGTCTAGTCCCGAAATTTTGGTTTGCCCCACATTAATAGGTTTAAATCCAACGCCAAGTGGGTTAAGTCGTGTTGAGTCGCCCCAAAGCCCATAGCTGTATTCTACCATGTCGTTGTAATTCATGTGAAAAGCAGCGATGTCGAAGTAGGCGGTAAACTTTTCTTTAGCAAACCATTTGTGCTTGTAGCCAATTTCTGCCGTATAACCTGTTTCGGGTTTTAGCTCTCGGTTAGAGTAAATTGATATCTCGCCTGCATCTCTAAATAAAAACAGTTCATACATCGATGGATAACGGTACCCTTGGCCAAAAGAAGCTCTGAAAAAATTGTTTTCGTTGAGCTCGTAATTCAGACCCATCCGAACCACCGGTTGTCCTTCTTTCTTATCTCTAATATTGTATTGTTCGTAGCGCGTTCCTATACTAAATCTAAGCGGCCCTTGGGTGTGATCGTATTGTGTGAAAAAGGCGTAATTGATTCCCTTTTGATCTAAATCAAAAAAGTCTGATAGCCCAACATAATAGTTAAGGTTTGTTCCTGAAGTCCAGGCACCGTTTAGATAGAATTTTTGAAATAAATACTCGGAATACAATGCGATATAGTTGTTTAGTACTTGAGTTCCGTCTGGATTGAAATTCGTTTGTAAATAGCGTCCTAAAAGCTTGTGTTTTGTGTTTCGGTTATAGTTGCTGTAGGTTAAGCTTGGCGATAGAATGGTTTGAGCACTTTTAAAGACTGAGAAGTTTTCTTCACTAAAAGGGGTATAGCCCAAGGAATCGCTCAAATAAAGAAATCCGTCTGCTTCTTCAAAACGCATGTAAGTACTGTTTAAAGCGTATTGCAGTCCAGGAATACGTTTTGATTCAATATTGGTGTTAAAGTACATCCGAACACGATTTTCACCCACAGAAAGGTTTTCTACAAGAGTGTCTATTTTGTTTATGGTACTGTCTATGTAGCCCTGATATCCTGTGCTTTTATGGGCTTGAAGTCCAAAATTATAACTCAGTCTTTCGTGTTTTTGTGAATGGCTAAAGTTAATTCCATTTTGTGTGAGGTCAATACCGGCAGGTGTCCACCAGTTTAATGATGCTCTTTTGGCTTGATCATATAAACCATAGTAAGTCGACAAAACTGTTCTGGGTTTTGTTTCCGCTTTTTTACTGGTAATATTTATCAATCCGTTAAGTGCCGAGGAGCCAAAGAGCACAGATGAAGCGCCTTTAATGATTTCGATGCGTTCAATATTCTCTGCAGGAATTAATTCCCATTGTATTGCACCAGTTGTTGAGTTTACCACAGGGAGTCCATCTAGTAAAACCAAAACTCTTGATCCTGCGCCATAGCTCCATCCGCTTCCACCTCTTATATTTACTTGACCATCAATAATATGAATACCTGGCGCTTGTGCAATGTTTTTTTCTACATTGAAATTATGCTGGTTACCTACGTAGTCTCCCTCGAAAACATCTAATGAAACACTAATTTCTTCTAAGCGTTGTTCGAATTTTCCTGCACTTAATACAACAGTTTCTAATTCTTCTTTTTTCGTAATTAATTCTATAGATAATTCTAAAAGCTCATTCGTTTTTATTTCAATATTCTTTGTAGTAGTTTTGTATGCAATGTGCTGAAAAGTAATTTGGTGCTTTCCCTCCTTTAAATAAAGCTGAAAAAATCCGTTTATATCACTAAATGTGCCTTCATTGTTTTGTGTCAGAACATGAACATTGGAAATGGCCTCGTTTGAGTTTTTTTCAGTGATGTATCCAGAAATCATGCTTTGAGCTTGAGAAACAAAGCTAAAGAGCAAAGTAATAACAAGTGTTCGAATGTGTAGTCTAAACATAAATTAAAATATAAACATTTCAAAAATAGACTTTTTCTTTAATGAATACAGATAAATTTTATCAAATAGCATTAACATTGGTTTCTAACGTGGGCGATGTAGCAGCAAAAAAACTTTTGGCCTATTGTGGTTCTGCAGAAAATATTTTTAAAGAATCTCGAAAAAGCTTAATGAGTATACCTGGGATTGGGGCGGTTATTGCAAATTCGATTCTTTCACAAAAGTCTTTCGCAACTGCCGAATTGGAAATGCATTTTATAGAAAAAAATAATGTAACACCGTTGTTCTTTTCAGATGAAGCGTATCCATTTAGGTTGAAACAATGTGCGGATGCACCCATGATGCTTTTTAAGAAAGGAGCAGAAGCCTGTTGTTTAAATGCTACAAAAATTCTCAGTGTGGTGGGTACCCGATCAGCATCAGAGTATGGCAAAGCGATGACTGATACAATTGTAGAAGGCTTGAGTCATTTAGATGATTTGTTGGTGGTAAGTGGTTTGGCTTATGGGATTGATGTAGCAGCGCACAAGGCCAGTTTAAAATATGACATACCTACGCTGGGTGTTTTGGCCCATGGTATAGATCGCTTGTATCCGTCTATGCATACACAGTTGTCTAGGCAGATGCAGGAAACAGGTGCTTTACTCACAGAATGTAGAGGTGGTATAAAGCCCGAAAGAGAAAATTTCCCTAAAAGAAATCGTATTATATCAGGTATTTCGGATGCAACCCTTGTGGTAGAAGCACGTCAAAAAGGTGGCGCTTTAATTACGGCCGATATTGCCAATTCATACAATAGAGATGTTTTTGCAGTTCCCGGTCGTGTAGGCGACCAAAACTCTGAAGGCTGCAACCAATTGATTCGAAGAAATCAGGCAGCCTTGGTCCAATCGGCAAGAGATATCTGTTATTTAATGGGTTGGGATGCTGAGACCAATAAAAAAGAAGTAAAGCCAATAGAACAAAGGCTAGATCTTAATGAATACGAAGCAAATGTTTTAGGTGTCCTGAATGAAAATGGAAAGGCAACAGCAGATCAGGTTGCGACCCATTTAAAACTTCCAATATCAGAAATCATGTATTTGCTTTTTCAACTCGAAATAAAAGGTTTGATAAAGGCCTTGGCAGGAAATCAGTATTCAAAGTCTTAAAATAACATTTTTTAATGGCTGAGAGGAAAAATTGTTTTAGGTTTGCAGTGTATTTTAATTTTTAAAGCGCTTAAAAAATGGAAGCAAAAATACAGGCTTTTATCGATAGTGTAAAAGTTAGAAACGGCAACGAGCCGGAATTCATACAAGCAGTTACTGAGGTAGCTGAGACCGTCATCCCCTTTATCGAAAACAATCCAAAGTACAACAACGCTATGTTGTTGGAACGTATGGTAGAGCCAGAACGCATGATTATGTTTCGTGTACCTTGGTTAGACGATAAAGGCGACGTTCAAGTAAATAGAGGTTTTCGTATAGAGATGAATAGTGCAATAGGACCTTATAAAGGTGGTTTGCGATTTCATCCTTCGGTTAACCTAGGAATATTAAAATTCTTAGCTTTTGAGCAGGTCTTTAAAAACAGTCTTACCACATTGCCTATGGGTGGTGGTAAAGGTGGGTCTGATTTTAACCCTAAAGGAAAAAGCGATAATGAAGTGATGCGTTTTTGTCAGAGCTTTATGTCGGAGTTGTTCAGACATATAGGTCCAAACACAGATGTGCCAGCTGGTGATATTGGTGTGGGTGGCCGCGAAATCGGATTTATGTTTGGTCAGTACAAGCGCCTTCGAAATGAGTTTACAGGTGTGCTTACCGGTAAAGGTGCAGCTTGGGGTGGCTCATTAATTCGTCCTGAAGCAACGGGTTATGGTAATGTGTATTTTGCAGAACAAATGCTAAAGACCAAAGGCGAAAGCTTTGATGGAAAAACAGTCGTGATTTCAGGTTCTGGAAACGTGGCGCAGTATGCCTGTGAAAAAGCAACCGAGCTTGGTGCTAAAGTATTGACTCTGTCAGACTCTTCTGGATATATTTACGATCCTGCAGGAATTGATGCAGAAAAATTAGCCTTCGTTATGGAACTTAAAAATGTGAAGCGCGGACGTATTAAAGCTTATGCCGATCATTTCGGGTGTGAATTTCATGAAGGTGCCAGACCTTGGTCTGTAGCTTGTGATATTGCTTTGCCTTGTGCCACGCAAAATGAGC
>NTKG01000051.1 GCA_002457305.1 Bacteroidetes bacterium MED-G21
TATGCAAAGAAACCTTTGGCTTGATTTAGCAGGAATAACTTTTAAGATACATAGGTCTTTTGCGATAAGTATAGTTCTTATTAATGCGATTTTGTTTTTTATAAATTATAAATTAAAATATAGATATCAGTTTGTTAATTTTCTTTGTGGAGTTGTTTTTTTAGAGGTGTTAAGCGGTGTTATCCTCACTTATTTTGATATGTTAGCTTTAATGCAACCGATTCATCTTATAGCAGCAAGTCTTCTATTTTTACTTCAAATAGCTCTTTATTTTCAGCTTCAGAAAGCTAAATCCAATTAAGGCTTTCAATTAAGATTTGTAAATCATCTTTGATGTGTTGTTTAATAGGTTGAAGGGAGTCAGAGTTGGGGATTGTGTTAAAATATAGAGAGCCTCTTAAGAAATGGTTTGTACTATCAGTTACAAAAAACTGTAGATTTGAAGCACTGTTTCCGTGAATATCGTAAAGAACTCCATACACTCGATTTTCATCATTGCTATATTCTTTTTCAATAATTCCATCTGATCGAACTGCGTGGTCGTATACCAGCTTATGGCTTTCTTCTATGATATTCCCTAAGTTGGCATTTAATGTTTTATAAGTTAAGTGTATTGTTGCATTGTGACGAGGATATTGAATATTATACCAGCAGTCATTTTTATCTTGAATGATTTTCGTTTCTGATGAACGGAGAAAATTAAATGAGCAATTACTATTAAAAATGCTATAGGTTTTTTCGGATAAATCAATTCGGAAATAGCCCAATGGCTTTGGACTGTAGTTTTCTGTGCAAGCCATTAAAAGAGAGGTAAATATTAGGAATATGTATGGCAAATTTTTGTTATTCATTTCGATTTATAATCTCTGGCAAAGTAACCTTTATTCTTGTAATTCTTCTGTCATTTACATTCTCAATACTAAACGTATAATTTTCGAAATTTATTTTTTGTCCTTTTTCAGGGAAGTTTCCTGTATTTTCAATAATGAATCCTGCAATACTGTCTGCTTCTCCTTTTTTTTGTTCAAAATTTTCACCACTAATATTTATAATTCTATAGAAATCTTTGAGTGTGGTTTTCCCCTCGAATACATAATTTTTATTATCGAGTTTTGAGTAGATGATGTCATCATCGTCAAACTCATCATTTATGTCTCCTACAATTTCTTCTATGATATCCTCTAATGTTACGATACCTGATGTGCCTCCGTATTCGTCAACCACTACTGCTAAGTGTATTTTCTTTTCTTGAAATTCCTTAAGAAGATCATCAATTTTTTTGTTTTCTGGGACAAAGAAAACTTTACGAATTAATTTATTCCATTTGAAATTTTCTCCTTTATTGAGGTGTGGTAAAAGGTCTTTTATATATAAGATGCCTTTTATGAGGTCGAAACTATCTTGGTATATTGGAATTCTTGAAAATCCAGTTTTTTCAATTGTTTTTAGGACATCTGTGTAGGTGCTTTTGTAATCAAGTGCTGTTATATCGATTCGAGATCGCATAATTTGTTTTACATCTGTATTTCCAAATTTTACTATTTCTTCTAATATTTTTTTTTCGTCCTTATTTTCATTTTCATCACTTGTTAGCTCAAGAGCATTTGATAAGTCGTCTACTGACAGATTGTGTTTGTTGTTTTTTATTTTACGATCAATAATTCTTGTGCTAGATATAAGAATTGCACTTATTGGTTTAAATATTTTTTCTAAAAAAGCTAAAGGTAGTGACATGAATTTTGCAAATGAAACTGCTTTATTGTTTGCATATATTTTAGGTAAGACTTCTCCAAAAAGTAGAAGTAGGAAGGTGATGACTACAATTTGAATTAAAAATTGCATTAATTCACTTCCTTGGAAGTCAAAAAGTGAATCGGAGATATAGGTTGATAAAATGATGACACCAACATTAGCAAAATTGTTTGCAATAAGGATGGTTGCAAGTAATTCTTTTGGTTTAGATAAGAAGTTGTTAATGAGCTTGGCACTTCTGGATTTTTGTTTTTTTATTTTAACTAGCTCTTGGGGTTTGAGTGCAAAAAAAGCAACTTCAGCACCTGAAATCAGAGCAGATGTAATAAGTAATCCTATGAGAACTAAAATAGAAATCATACTTTACTATTTAGAGGTTTTAGAAAGTAGAGTGTGATTATCTTAAAAAGGGGTGAGGGGGTCAAAGTATAGTGTTTAATTTTTTATTAAAATGGAAGATCTTCTTCCTGATCAATTGGAGATTCTTGTATGAACGATTCTGTAGGTTCTTGCGCTGTGTTAAAATCGTCGGAACTTGGACTTCTTTTTACAGACCCAATCATTTGCATTTGATCTGTAAGAATTTCTGTAATAAATCGCATCTGGCCACTTTCCTTGTCTTCCCATGATCTCGATCTAATTCGGCCTTCTATCAATATTTTATCACCTTTATTTAGATATTTTTCAGCAACCTCAGCTAGACCTCTCCATAAAACAACGTTGTGCCACTCAGTATGGCTTGTTTTTTCGCCACTTTTACGATTTTTATAAGTTTCAGATGTTGCTATTGGGAATCGACACATTACAACACCACTTTCTAATGTTCTTGTTTCTGGAGCTTTACCGAGGTTCCCCATTAAAATCACTTTATTCATTGAAGCAGTCATAATTAAATAATAATTTAAGTTAATACATATATATATTGCATATTACCAAACTTAGTGAATTTATACTTTACAATCAAGAGAATTAAATAGTTCTTTAAAAAACCGCTCAATTGGTTTTGGGACAGGAAGTTCTTCAATTTGAGTTCGGTTGACTTTTATGAAATTGTTATGATTAATTATTTTATCTACTTTAATATATTCTATAGTAATATTTAGTTTTTGGTGGGTTAATTTGTGTTCATAATATTTCTTTTTTTTAATATTTACTGTTTCGACAGCTATAATTGATTTTAATTTTTCTTTGTAGTCAATTTCATTTTCTTTATTTGCTTTTGTCCACTCTATTATTGGGAAATCATATAAGTTTTTCCAGATGTCTTGCTGTGTCCTTTTTTTCATTAAGAATTCACCATCGTATTCTACGCAGAAGTAGTGAAAGTAGCGTTGTTTTATTTTTATTTTTTTTATTTTAACAGGTAAGTCATTAATTGTATTATTATCATATGCAATACATATTGATTTTAGAGGACAAAGATTACATTTGGGACTTTTAGGCCTACAAATTGTTGCACCGATATCCATAAGACCTTGGTTGTAGTCTCCCGGATTGGTTTCACTTATCAAAGAATTAGCTAGTTCTTGGAATGTTTTAATTCCTGTAGAACTGTTAATAGGGGTGTAAATATTAAAAACACGTGCCAAAATTCTATAAACATTTCCATCTACAGCTGCTCTTTTTTCATTAAAACAGATAGAGCTTATTGCAGCAGCAGTGTATGGCCCGATTCCTTTAAGTTTTATAAGGTTATTGTAATCATTTGGGAACACTCCATTAAGATTATTTTGAATGTGTTTAGCAGTATAATGTAAGTTTCTAGCTCTTGAATAATAACCTAAACCCTGCCATAATTTTAAGATTTTTTCTTCACTGTCTTCAGCAAGTTCTTTTATAGTTGGGAATGCATTTATTATTTTATTATAATAGCTTAAACCTTGAGATGTTTGTGTTTGTTGTAGAATTATTTCCGATAGCCATACCTTATATACACTCTTAGATTTTCTCCAAGGGAAGTCCCGTTGATTTTTGAGATACCAGTAAAGTATAATGCTAGAAAATTCCAAGCTTAATGATATGTTAATGAGAATACTATGCACTTAAAATAAAGCATAATATCTTTTTAATTAAAATGAAAAAAACTATATTTGCCACCCCAAATTTAAGGGTAAACCAAGAGTAAACATACTATAAAAAAGATAAAAAAATGACGAAAGCTGATATCGTAGCTGAGATTGCTGAAAAAACAGGATTAGAAAAGGTTGATGTTCAAACAACAGTTGAGGCCTTTATGAAAGAAGTGAAAGAGTCTTTAGAAGCCGGAGAAAATGTTTACCTTCGAGGTTTTGGATCCTTTATAATTAAAGAACGCGCTAAGAAAACAGGTAGAAATATTTCTAAGAATACGACCATTATTATACCTGCTCATAACATTCCATCATTTAAACCGGCGAAAGTTTTTGTAGATGGTGTGAAAACGAAAGTTGAAGTAAAATAAATTTCATGAAAAGAAGCCCTTTTATAGCTATTGTCCTCGGTCTCGTTTTGGCTTTATATATTTATACAAGCTCTGTTAGGCCTAAAAGACCTTCTATAAAAAAGGAGTCTTCTCTTACTGAGCAAATACAAGAGGCGTTATCAAATATTCAAAATGCTGACAACCCTCAAAGCCAAATGAAAGGCATTTTACAAATGAGATCATTGTCTGAAAAATATCCTGAAAATGCCGATTTACAGTGGAATATGGGTTTGTTTTCAATTCAGTCCGGTCAATATGAAAAAGCGGTTGCTCGATTTGAAAAGGTCATAACTATAGATGCTCAAAGATTAGATGCTTATATGCAACTGGCTATGAGTTATTTAGCATTACAAGACACATCAGCTGCGACTAATGTGTTGAGCTCTCTGATAGACAAGTCAGAAGGTGATACACAAAGAAATGCAGAAGCGATGTTAGAAAAATTAAAATAGTATTAACGTATTAAAATAACACACTATGCCTAGTGGAAAGAAAAGAAAAAGACATAAGATGTCTACGCACAAGCGTAAAAAACGGTTAAGAAAAAACCGACACAAGAAGAAGAAGTAATTTTTCTTCCATGACTGTTGCCCTTTTAGGTGCAACATTAGTTATGTTTTTATTAACCTTAAGCATTAAACAATTTTTATTTAGTGAACGATTTAATAGTTAAGTCTTCTAATCATGGGGTAGTAATTGCACTACTCAAAGAAGGGAAGCTAGTTGAACTTCACAATGAAAAGAGTGATAATAGTTTTGCAGTAGGTGATATCTATTTAGGTAAAGCAAACAAAGTAGTTCAAGGACTTAATGCCGCTTTTGTGGATGTAGGTTACGAGAAAGACGGTTTTTTGCATTACCATGATTTAGGCCCTCAAATACGTTCTTTTAACAAGTACGTAAGGAAAACCATATCAGGTCGACAACATAAGTGGTCTCTTTCAGATTTTAAATTAGAAAAAGATATCTCAAAAGGTGGAATCATTGACTCTGTTCTTACTAGTAAGCAAAATGTACTAGTACAAGTAACTAAAGAGCCGATTTCAACTAAAGGACCGAGGATAACCTCGGAACTATCAATAGCAGGAAGGTTTTTAGTTTTGGTTCCTTTTTCAGATCGTGTATCTGTATCTCAAAAGATAAAAGATTCGGCTGAAAAAGAGAGATTAAAACGTTTAATTCAGAGTATTAAACCTAAAGGTTTCGGTGTGATTATTCGTACTGTTGCAAAAGGTAAGAAAGTAGCTGAGTTAGATTCTGATCTCACCAACATGCTTGGTAAATGGAAAAGCATTTACAAAAAGCTACAAAAAGCTAAAGCCCCAGAAAGAATATTAGGAGAATTAGGTAGAGTTTCTGCCATTTTGCGAGATATTCTTAATGATAGTTTTAATAGAATTATTGTTGACAGCGACGAGTTGTTCAATGAGATTTCTAACTATTTGCAAACGATCGCTCCAGACAAGGAGAAGATACTAAAGTTGTATAAAGGCACTAAGCCTATTTTTGAACATTTTAATATAGAGCGCCAAATTAAATCATCATTTGGGCGTTCTGTATCAATGAAAAAAGGCGCGTACCTCGTCATTGAACATACTGAAGCTTTACACGTTATAGATGTAAACTCTGGTAACAGGACTAACAATGTAGAAAGTCAAGAAGCAAATGCGCTTGAAGTGAACTTGGCTTCGGCGCAAGAAGTCGCACGTCAGCTCAGACTTCGAGATATGGGTGGTATTATTGTTGTCGATTTTATCGACATGCAAAAGGCCGAAAACAGAAAGAAACTGTTTGAAGCAATGAAAGATTTTATGAAAGAAGATCGAGCAAAACATAAAATACTCCCTCCAAGCCGATTTGGACTCATACAAATTACCCGTCAACGTGTTCGTCCTGAAATGAAAATTAAGACTGTAGAAAATTGCCCTGCTTGTGATGGCAAAGGTGAAGTAGAAGCTACAGTGTTAATTGTTGATGAAATTGAAGATAAATTGAATCACGCAATAACTGTTGATAATGAAAAGAGTGTCACCATATGTGCTCATCCATTCATAGCAGCTTATTTGAGTAAAGGATTAATTTCCAAACAAATGAAGTGGTTTTTCAAGTATAATAAATGGATTAAAATTCGTCCTATTTATGCTTATCATCTAATGCAATACTCCATGTTTGATAATAATGATGATGAATTATCTCTATAAAAAAAGCTACCCAAACGGGTAGCTTTTTTAGTTAAGAAACAAAGTCTCATAAGTTGAAAATTTACGATTTACATACAGCTCGCGAAAAAATTCAGGCCTATTGTGCTTACCAGGAAAGGTGTCATATGGAGGTGAAGATGAAATTGAAATCTTGGGGATTAATTCAAGAAGCTATAGATCTATTAATTGTAGAGTTGATACAATACAATTTTTTGAATGAGGATCGCTATGCATGTAGCTTTGCCAGAGGTAAATTTAGAATTAAAAAATGGGGTAAAATTAAAATTCGTACGGCCTTAAAAAAACGAGATGTCTACTTTAAATGTATAGATCTTGCTATGTTAGAAATTGATGATAAGACTTATTTAAATACTTTAAAAGAACTGCTCCAAAAGAAAAATGATATTTTAAAGGAAACTAATTTATATAAGCGAAAAATGAAGCTTATCAGTTATTTAGTGACAAGAGGGTACGAATACGATTTAATTCATGATGCTTTGGTTGAATTAAAGCTATTTTGATAATAGATAATTAACACACAACTTTCATCAGTTGTAATTTAAGTGATTGCCTTAACTTTAATTCAAGTATATTTGTTTTTATGATCAATACAGAGCAGATAAAGACATATAAAGAACGATTGAAAGCGCTTTATGGTTATTTAGATATAGAGAAAAAACGAATGCTCATCGAAGACGAAGAAGGCTTGACACACGACCCAAATTTTTGGGATGATCCTAAAAAAGCTGAGAGTATTTTAAAGAATATACGTTCCAAGAAAATTTGGGTTGACGCCTATGAGTTGGTTGAAACGGCCATTACAGATTTAGATGTAATTTTTGAGTTTCATAGAGAGGGTGAAGTGTCAGAAGATGAAGTTTCTGTTCAAGATAAATTGGCTTTAAAGGCTATTGAAGAGTTGGAGTTTAAAAATATGCTATCTAAAGAAGAGGATAATATGCCAGCTATTTTGTCTATTAACTCTGGTGCTGGAGGTACTGAGAGTCAGGACTGGGCAGAAATGCTTATGCGCATGTATATTATGTGGGGTGAAAAAAATGGGATGAAAGTTAGAGAGCTAGACATGCATGAAGCAGATACAGCTGGGATCAAATCTTGTACCCTTCAGTTTGACGGAGATTTTGCTTATGGAAATCTGAAGGGTGAGAATGGTGTGCACAGATTAGTTCGTCTATCCCCCTTTGACTCTGCCAATAAAAGACACACTTCTTTTGCATCGGTTTTTACTTATCCTTTAGTAGATGATAGTATTGAAATTGAAATTGCAAGTTCAGATGTTACTTGGGAAACGATGCGTGCTGGAGGTGCAGGTGGCCAAGGGGTAAACAAGTTAGAAACAGCAGTTCGATTACGCCACCATGAAACTGGTATTATGATTGAAAATTCTGAGACACGTTCTCAGTTGGAAAATAAGGCAAAGGCTATGCAGTTGTTAAAGTCTCAGTTATATGAGTTAGAGTTGCGTAAGCGCCAAGCGGAAAAAGATAAGCTGGAAGGGAGTAAGAAGGCTATTGATTTTGGTTCCCAAATTAGAAATTATGTGATGCACCCTTATAAGCTGGTAAAAGATTTGAGAACCAATCATGAAAGTTCCAATGTACAAGCTGTTATGGATGGCGATTTAAATTCGTTTATTAAAGCTTATTTGATGCAAGAAGGACAGAAGGAGTAAACTTAATTAGACCCATGAATTAATACCAAAACACCAATCTTCTATAAAGATGAAAATATATCATAACCCAAGATGCTCTAAGAGCCGTCAGACATTAGCTTTACTACAAGAAAATGGAGTAGAACCGGATGTGGTTTTGTATTTGGATAATATTATGACAGCTGATGAGTTAAGAGGTTTATTAGCCAAACTGGGTATAAGCCCAATGCAATTGGTTCGCAAAGGTGAAGCTGTTTGGAAGGAGAAATATAAAGGTAAACCGCTTTCGGATGATCAAGTCATTGAAGCAATGATTGCAAACCCGAAATTAATCGAACGGCCAATTGTAGTGAAAGATCAATCGGCAGTATTAGGCCGTCCTCCGGAAAATATACTAGAATTAATTTAAGATGAACTGGCAGATACAGCTCCCTATACCCCAATACCCTTTTAGTTTATCACGAAGTGATAGGGTTTTTACTTTGGGTTCTTGTTTTGCTCAACATATGGCTGACAGATTGCTTCATTATAAGTTTTCTTGTGCCAGTAATTCTTATGGAATTTTGTTTCATCCGATTCCATTATTACAAAATTTAACAGATGCATTAAAACAGGCTGACATTGATGAGGCTCTTTTTCTTGAAAGAGATGAGACAGCATTTCATTACTCCTGTCATTCGTCAGTTTGGGCTGAATCAAAGAATGATTTAAAAAAGAAACTTCAAGAGTTACAATCGTCTGTTGCTAAAGAGTTAAAAGAATCAAAACTGTTGATTCTGACTTTTGGTACCGCGTTTCTTTATCAATTGGTTTCTCGGAAACCAGTTGCGAATTGTCATAAACAGCCTAAGGAGACTTTTACAAAAGGGCTTTCGACTCCTGAGGAAATCCAAAATGTTTTTTATTCGTTTTATACAGAATTGAAAAAGCAGAACCCTAAGATCCAAATTTTATTAACTGTAAGCCCCGTTCGACATATTCGCGATGGTGTGCATGAGAATAATCTGTCTAAGTCGGCTTTGCTTTTAGCCTGTGATGCAATCCAAAATACTTTTGAAGACCTTCATTATTTTCCGGCTTATGAAATTGTGATGGACGAGTTGCGGGACTATCGGTTTTATGAAAAGGATCGAGTGCATCCAAATGATGAGGCTCTTGCATACGTATGGGATAAATTCGCTGAGGCTATATTGACAAAAGATTCATTAAATTTAAATAGAGATCTTGACAAACTTTTTTTGTCGATTAATCACAGGGCATTTATAGAAACCTCTATGGCACACAAGCGCTTTCTCGAAAAAACAATGGCATCGGCTTTAGCTTTAAATGAAAAGGTCGATTTAAAAGAAGAGATCAAGGAATTGAAAAAGCGTTTGCAATAAAGATTGATTTTTATCTTTGTATTGGAAAACACGCATAAAGTAAATAAAACATACTATGGAATTCCGAATAGAAAAGGATACAATGGGAGACGTACAAGTCCCAGCAGAAAAATACTGGGGTGCGCAAACAGAGCGTTCCAGAAATAATTTTAAGATTGGCGCAGCCGCAAGCATGCCTTTAGAAGTGGTATATGGTTTTGCATATCTTAAAAAAGCTGCTGCTCATGCGAATTGTCAGCTAGGCGTTTTAGCCGAAGAAAAACGGGACTTAATATCAAAAGTATGTGACGAGATTCTTGCTGGAAAGCATGATGAAGAGTTTCCGCTTGTCATCTGGCAAACGGGCTCGGGTACCCAGTCAAACATGAACACCAATGAGGTAATTGCAAACAGAGCTCATGTGATTAATGGCGGTTCTTTAGCCGATACCGAAAAGGTAATTCATCCGAATGACGATGTAAATAAGTCACAATCATCTAACGATACCTATCCAACAGGAATGCATATTGCAGCCTACAAAATGGTTATTGAATGTACCATCCCTGGTGTGGAAAAATTACGTGATACACTAATGGGAAAGTCTGAAGCTTTTAAAGATGTGGTAAAGATTGGTAGAACCCACTTGATGGATGCCACACCACTAACTTTAGGGCAGGAATTTTCGGGTTATGTTTCTCAATTGAACCATGGTTTAAAAGCATTGAACAATACTTTAGATCATCTTTCGGAATTAGCTCTAGGAGGCACTGCTGTGGGAACAGGGATTAACACTCCTGCCGGATATGATGTTTTGGTTGCAGAAAAGATTACTGAGTTTACAGGTCTTCCATTTGTTACAGCCGAAAATAAGTTTGAAGCTTTGGCAGCTCATGATGCCATCTTAGAAACGCATGGAGCTTTGAAAATGCTCGCAGTTTCATTAAATAAAATAGGCAATGATATTCGTTTATTGGCTTCTGGCCCTCGTTCGGGTATAGGCGAGATTATTATTCCCTCTAACGAGCCGGGATCTTCTATTATGCCAGGTAAGGTAAACCCAACACAGTGTGAGGCTATGACAATGGTCTGTGCTCAGGTTATGGGTAACGATGTGGCAATTACAGTAGGAGGTGCGCAAGGGCATTATGAATTGAATGTGTTTAAGCCAGTGATGGCTGCTAATTTTTTACAGTCTGCTCGTTTAATTGGTGATGCTTGTATTTCATTTACTGAAAATTGCGCAGTAGGTATTGAACCAAATTACGAGAATTTGAAAAAGAATTTGGATAATTCTTTAATGTTGGTTACTGCTTTAAATACGAAAATAGGTTATGAGAAAGCTGCTAAGATTGCCAAGACCGCTCACCAAAATGGCACAACCTTAAAAGAAGAATCCATCAATTTGGGTTATCTTACTGCCGATGAGTTCGACGCTTGGGTAAGACCTGAAGATATGTGTGGTAGCTTGAAGTAATCATTTCGTTAAACTTATGAATGAGGCAAATTCTATTGATATTCAGTTTCGTTTTAATTGGCTGTCATAACAATGATGAACCATCTTTAAAGCAATTACGCAAGCCGAGCTTAAGTGAGGATTTAACGGGAAGTCAATTGTATATAAAGCATTGCGCTATTTGTCATCAGAAAGATGCTAAGGGTATTATTGGGGTTTTTCCACCGATTAAGGATTCTGATTATTTTCTCGAAGATCCTAAGCGAGCCATACACAATATTCTTTTTGGACAATCGGAAACAATTGTTGTTAATGGTGAAACGTACAAAACAATGATGCCACCAGTAAAAATTAGTGATAAAGAGGTCGTAAATGTGGTCAATTACCTTTTAAATGAAGTTAATCAAGTCGATTATAAAATAAATATAGAAGATGTTGAATCTGTAAGACAGCATCAATAAATCATTTATATTAGTTCGATTAATTTTAATATATATGGCAGATTTTAGAGAAATAGTAGCAAGTAAAAAACCTGTTTTAATAGACTTTTTTGCAGAGTGGTGTGGGCCATGTAAAACCCTAGCTCCAATTTTAACTCAAGTAGCAAAAGAGATGGGAGATCAGGTTAAGGTGATTAAAATAGATATTGATAAAAATCCAATATTGGCCCAAAAATTAAATGTAAGAAGTGTACCCACATTGGCCATTTATAAAGAAGAAAGTTTGTTGTGGAGGCAGTCTGGTATTGTACCCAAGTCACAGTTAATAAAAGCATTAAGAGCTTTTATATAGACACATTATTAAATAAAAAAAAGCGCTGTTCTCAGCGCTTTTTTATTAATTTAATTCAGCTTTACTTATGTTTTCTTGAAAACTATTTGCTAAAACATCTGCATAGTCAACATCGTCATGTGCATAGGCAATTTTGACAATACTATTGTACATTGAAAGCGATCTCTGTTTTTCGTTTTTAACATCTTTATTTTGATCGAATTGATTGTAATAGTTTAATTTTTCTTCTAAGTTTTGTGCGATGGTAGCAATAATCGCTCTAGCCTTTTCTTTTTCTTTGCATTCGTAGTAGTTTTCTAGCATTGGTAGTACAAAGAAATTGTATTCTACTTTTTCATTAGGCATCAGTTCCAAACACTTATCTAAAACTTTAATGGCCGCCGCAGAATCACCTTCTAAAATTAATTTATCTGCTAAGCGTGAGAAATTATTTCGAATGTTCATGACCAATCTCAGATTGGTCTCGTCTAGATATACTTCAGCCCCATTCATGTTACCGTATTCAAAACGCTCCATTAAACTGGTATATAATATATCAGATTCAATTCTACCAATTCTACCTGGTTGAGATTTTGTTTTTATTGGAACCAGTCGGTAAGCAAGCCCATCTAATTGAAAATAATCCCATAAGTATGTATATGAACGCGCACTGTTACCTATGGTTATAGAAAAATAAATTGGTCGTTCCCAATTGTTATTGTCAATCATATCAAGAATCAACATATGTTTTTTCTCCATACTAGTTATCTTCTCAGGCAAAGTCCAATTTAAATTTGGTAAAATTAAGTCAGCGTTTTCTTGTTTAACAGTTCCATTTGCCAGGACTTTTTCTTTGTCCACAGGTATAGAAAACTTTTTTGTTGGAAAGAAGACGTAATCTTTACCACCATAATTTATTTTGGTTTGAGCAAGATCACTTTGAATCCATCGGTTCATTTTTGACACTTCCCACCGCTGATCACTGACACCAACATCTTTAAATATTGCTTGATCTCGTGTTCCTTGTTTATATAGGTTGTGTGGCATGGTAAAAGGTACACCCTTTCCATCGTAGGCATCTCGTTTCATCTGATCAATGTACCAATCTGTATTAAGTAAACTTAAATTTACGATACGTACGTCAGTTCTATAACCTTCAACCTCTTGAACGTACCATAATGGAAAGGTGTCATTGTCACCCATGGTAAATAATATGGCATCTGGTTCACATGAATCTAAATATGCTTTAGCAAAATCACGAGC
>NTKG01000052.1 GCA_002457305.1 Bacteroidetes bacterium MED-G21
CATTATCATTAAATACCCACCATAAGGTTTGGTCTCCAAATAAAAGATCTTCTTCTATACAACCTACAGTACCATCTGTGTTATATATCGGATAATCACCATCAAGAGGATTGTAGAATCCATCATTGTTGACATCCTCAAAAGGTGCTAACGTTTCTAGAGCATAAAAAGGAGAAGTTCCAACTTGATCATCAGAACCAGTATATGAATTTGATAGATCATCAGTAGTCCTGTTTCCGGGGTATTCTAATATATTTTGAGGTATTTCGTAATTTGGATACTCTATTTCAGGATTATCTGAGTTTGTCCATGCAACAAATTCCAACACCTCATTTTTGTTTATTACATAATGTCTATCGAACTGAGCACAAATACTTGCTTCAGTAGTTCCATATGCTGGATTGTTAAGCCCTTCAGATGTTAAACGGACATTATCTAGTGGTCCTGGCCAGTAGTCAGTACCCGACTGACGGTAAGTTTGTCCTGCAACCTTAAGCTGACCATTATCATCATATCCTCCAATCCATAAAGCACCGGCAAAAATAGAGTGTTTCCCAGATCCTTGAGGGATTTCATAGCGGGGCTTTGACAAGTCCCACCACATGTCACCACCATTAAGAATGGTTGTTCTTACATTATTAATATTAAGTACTGTTTGAGCTGTTCCAACATTACAATTATATGCAAGTGTTTGGAGTGGAGCAGATGTACCAGGAGTGTTGTGGTTTACATTTTCTTTTGCCTGAGCAATAAATGAGCAAAGTCCTAAAAGAATAATAAAGCGTTTTGTGGAATATAACTTCACATCAGCTATTTATAGATTTGAAATAAAATTAATTGATTTTATTTATTAATAAAATAGGTGATATCACTCAAATTTTAGATTGCTTTTTACTTAGTTATTTTTCATGTTTAAAATTTTTATTTTATGCTCAAATATGCAGATTCTTTTAATAAAGCGATCATTCTAATTGTCTGATTTAGGTTTCTTTTTAAAATGAGCTTTTCCTTTATATTTTGAATTAAAACGCTTCTTATTGTTATTAAATTTCTTCTTGTTATTAGGCTTCTTCCTTTTCTTATGTGGTTCATAAAGTGGCGCCTCTCCAAGACCATCTGGAAGTGGAATTTTATCAACTACTTTATCCATTAACGCTTCAATATTAAAAAATAGAATTTGATCTCTATCATTAATTAAAGTAATGGCATGACCATCAGATTCATTTCGGCCTGTCCTTCCTATTCTATGAATATAATCTTCTGCATCAGAAGGTATGTCATAATTGATAACCAATGAGATGCCTTTAATATCAATACCTCTTGAAACAATATCTGTAGCAACTAAAGTCTTAAACTTTTTCGCTTTAAACTGCCCCATAACTTCTTCACGTTCTCTTTGTTCTAAGTCTGAAGACATGGCTTTAGAAGGAATACCTTGAGACTTCAATTCACGCTGAATTATAGAAATATTCTTTTTAGTTGAAGAGAAAACAATGACAGACTCAAATTCCATACGCTTAAGAATATGCGCAACCAAAGGTGCTTTTTGCTTATCATATGCTAAATAAGCTTCTTGTCGAATGGTTTCTGCAGGTTTCGATATGGCAACATTTACTCGAGCAGGGTTAATAAGAATATTTTGAGCCAACTTAACTATTTTTGGAGGCATCGTAGCAGAAAACAACAAGGTTTGTCTCTTCTTTGGTAGCTTATCAACAATACGCATGATGTCATGATTAAAACCCATATCTAACATACGATCTGCTTCATCTAAAATTAAATACTCTACGCCAGAGAGATCTATATTTGCTAAAGATAAAAATGACAATAGACGTCCAGGAGTCGCAATAATGACTTCAGTTCCCTTATTCAATGACTCTGATTGTTTTACCCATTCTTTACCATCGCCACCGCCATATACAGCCATAGAGCTCACATGAGCGAAATAAGAAAACCCATCAAATTGCTGATCTATTTGTTGTGCTAATTCACGAGTTGGTGCTATAATAATAGCTCGTATTTTCTTCTTTTTAACCTTATGAAGTTCATTCAATATAGGCAATAAAAAAGCTGCTGTTTTTCCAGTTCCAGTTTGTGCACATGCAATAATATCTCGACCTTCCATGATAACGGGAATTGCTAATTCCTGAACAGGAGTTGGTTTTTCAAAATACATGGCATCTAAACCTTCTTGTATATCACTATGGAAATTTAGTTCCTTAAACGTCATACTCTTTTATTTTTCAAAATACTCACAATTACTATTCATAATAGTCTAATTACCATCTTTAAAAGCTTTCAATGCTAAGCGAACTGAACCATGTTTTAATAAATATTCTTTAGCTTTTTGTATATCTAAATGAGTTGCTTCAGCAACCATTTTCGATCCTCTATCTACCAACTTCTCATTACTCAATTGCATGTCAACCATTTTATTTCCTTGAACTTTTCCAAGCTTAATCATTAAAGCTGTAGAAATCATGTTTAAGACCAATTTCTGTGCAGTACCCGCTTTCATTCGTGTACTTCCAGTAACATATTCAGGACCAACAACCACCTCAATTGGGAAATCCGAATGTTTTGTAATTAACGAATTTGCATTGCAAGTTATACATCCTGTCAAAATATTTTCTTCTTGACACAACTTTAATGCACCAATAACATATGGAGTTGTTCCTGAAGCAGCAATACCGATAACAGAATCCAATTCTGAAATATTATTTTTCTGTAAATCAGCCCAACCCATATCTAAATCATCCTCAGCAAATTCAACAGCTTTACGAATAGCTCCATCTCCTCCTGCAATTAAACCTACTACCAAATCGTGAGAAACGCCATAAGTTGGGGGGCATTCTGAAGCATCAAGAATACCTAGTCGTCCACTCGTACCTGCACCTAAATAAAATAACCTGCCACCCTTTTTCATTCTAGGTAAAATATTGTCTACCAAAGCATTAATTTGAGGGATAGATGAACTTACTGCTTTAGGAACCTTAAAATCTTCCTGATTCATCTGAGTTAAAAGATCGAAAACGGTTTGATTCTCTAAATTTTGATATAAACTTTCTTGCTCAGTTGTTCTCATTAAAATTGAAGAATAATTAGTAGCAAATTGTATAATTAATATATGCTAACATACTTCTCTGGATTAACTTCTCTCATGAGATCATAAACCTTTTCAAAAACATCTCCGACAGAAGGTTTTGAGAAATAATCTCCATCTGTACCATAAGCAGTTCGATGCGGTTTCGCAGTTAGTGTTCTAGGATCGCTATCTAAATGAAAATAAGCCTTTTGTTCCTCAACAACTTTCTGCATCATATAAGCAGTTGCACCTCCTGGAACATCTTCATCAATAAAGATCACACGATTGGTTTTAGAAACACTTTCTACAATTTTATGATTTACATCAAATGGAATTAAAGACTGAACATCTATAACTTCTGCAGAAATACCTTCAGCTTCTAACTCATTAGCAGCTTCCATAACAATTCGCCATGTAGAACCATATGTTACAAGGGTAACATCAGTTCCATGCTTAGTAGTTTCAACAACTCCAACAGGAGTCCTAAAGTCTCCTAAATTAGAAGGCATTTTCTCTTTCAAACGGTAACCATTAAGACATTCAATGATTAATCCAGGGTCATCAGACTCAAGCATAGTGTTGTAAAAACCAGCAGCTTTTGTCATATTCCTAGGAACCAATATATTAACACCTCTAAGTGCATTAATAAGCATTCCCATAGGAGATCCAGCGTGCCATATTCCCTCTAAACGATGACCACGTGTTCTTATAATTAATGGTGCTTTTTGACCACCATGCGTTCGGTAGTGAAGGGTAGCAAGATCATCACTCATAATTTGAACAGCATATAACAAATAGTCTAAATATTGAATTTCCGCTATAGGCCTGAGACCTCTAATAGCCATTCCAATTCCCTGTCCGATAATGGTAGCTTCACGAATTCCTGTATCAAAAACACGAAGTTCACCATATTTCTCCTGCATTCCTTCTAGACCTTGATTAACGTCGCCTATTTGACCAGCATCCTCGCCAAAAACTAATGTTTCAGGCTTATCTTTAAATATGACATCAAAATTATCGCGAATAATAATTCTGCCATCAACATCCTTAGCTTCATCATTATAAACTGGTAAAACTTCTTCGATTTTCAGTGAGGCTAATTCTGATGCACTATACAAATGACTGCTGTATCTATTTGTATTAATTTCTTTTTCTTTTTTAACCCAAGTTGATAAAGTTGACTTAACCGAAGACTGATCATTTCGAGCTAAACGAAGACATTTTCTAGCAGCATAAAACACATCCTTACGAGAAGGCTCATTGTATCCACTTAAATCATTAACAAGTTTTTCTATAAATACTTTATTTGAGCTATCATCTGCTATTTTATCCATTAAAGAAAGAACTTGTTGTTGTTCTTGTTTAATTGGATTTATGTATGCATTCCAGGCCTCAGCTTTTTTAAGCCTGACCGTTTTTTTTGCATCAGACATGATCAAATCAATATCTTCTTGAGAAGAAATACCTGTTTGAACAATCCACTCACCCATTTTCTTAATAGGATCAAAATCAGCCTCCCATTGCAATCGATCTTTAGACTTGTAGCGTTCGTGAGAACCTGAGGTAGAATGACCTTGAGGTTGTGTCATTTCCATCACATGAATTAAACAAGGCACATGTTCTTCACGAGCAATTTTTTCAGCTTTCTGATAGGTTTCTATTAAAGACGGGTAATCCCAGCCTTTTACACGAAAAATCTCATATCCGGCATTATTTTCATCCCGTTGAAAACCTTTTAAAACCTCAGAAATACTCTCTTTTGTTGTTTGATATTTAGAGGGCACAGATATACCATAACCATCATCCCAAACAGACATAATCATTGGAACTTGAAGAACACCTGCAGCATTAATCGTTTCAAAAAAGAGTCCTTCAGATGTACTAGAATCTCCGATAGTTCCAAAAGCCACTTCATTTCCTTTATTTGAAAAGAAAGTCCTATCTTCTAATAACTTATTTTCTCGATAAATTTTTGATGCTTGAGCTAAACCTAGCAATCGAGGCATCTGAGAAGCTGTACAAGAAACATCTGCTGAAGAATTTTTAATTTTCATTAAATTCTTCCAAGTACCATCATCATTTAAAGTACGTGAAGCATAATGCCCTGACATCTGACGTCCTCCAGATGAAGGTTCTAATTCGATATCAGTATGCCCATATAATCCAGCAAACATTTGTCTAATCGACATTTGACCAATGGCCATCATAAAAGTCTGATCGCGATAATAACCAGAACGAAAATCACCTTCTCTAAAAACTTTTGACATAGCAATTTGAGCCAACTCCTTTCCATCTCCAAAAATCCCAAACTTTGCTTTACCTGTAAGAACCTCTCTCCGACCCAACAAACTTGCTTCACGACTTTCACATGCCAAACGGAAATCTGACAACAATTCATCACGAAAGTCTAAAAAAGAAATCTCTTTATTTTTTAATAAAGTCATAAGTATTAAAATCTATCTATAAGATTGTTGCAATTTACGAAAAAGCAACGAGGCTTAAAATCAGCCCAATAAACTCAAAACAAGGGCTATTATTAAGTACGTAAAGTTCATTAAACAAGTCAAGCCTGTACCAGTTATTATAAAGATTTTTACCCTAAAAAAGGATACCTATAATCTGTTGGAGGAACAAATGTTTCTTTAATTGTTCTTGGAGAAACCCATCGTAATAAATTTAGTGCTGAGCCTGCTTTATCATTTGTACCAGAAGCTCTTGCTCCTCCAAAAGGTTGTTGCGATACAACTGCACCAGTTGGTTTATCATTAATGTAAAAATTACCTGCTGCATTTTTCAATTTCTCTGAAGCCAATTCAATTGCATACCTGTCTTTAGAAAAAATAGCACCAGTGAGTGCATATTCTGAAGTAGTGTCTACCAATTTTAAAGTAGCTTCAAAATCATTTTCATCATAAACATAAATTGTAATTACAGGCCCAAACAATTCAGTTTCCATAGTTGTGTAGCGAGGTGTTTTAGCCAAAATTACTGTAGGTTCAATAAAATACCCTTCTGATTTATCATGGTTACCGCCAGCTACAATCTCTGCATCAATATCCGATTTCGCCTGATCAATATAAGAAGCTATCTTATCGAAAGAAGCTTCGTGAATCACGGCATTAACAAAATTTGAAAGATCACCTGGATCACCCATCTTTATTGAATTCAGATCTTCAAGCACATGGGTCTTAACAGCATCCCACAAGTTTGAAGGAATATAAGCACGAGAAGCCGCAGAACATTTTTGCCCCTGAAATTCAAAAGCACCACGAACGATAGCAGTAGCAACCTCTTTCGCTTCAGCCGATTTATGAACCATAATAAAATCCTTACCACCTGTTTCACCTACAATACGTGGGTAGGTCTTATAAGAATGAATATTGTTTCCAATTTGCTTCCATAAATTTTTAAACACATGAGTTGAACCTGTAAAATGTAAACTAGCAAAGTCAGAACTTGCAAACACTTCATTGGAAATCTCAACTGGATCACCATAAACCACGTTGATGACACCATCTGGTAATCCTGCAGCCTTAAATAAGTCAACAATCACCTCTGCAGAATACACTTGAGCATCAGAAGGCTTCCATACAATTGTATTTCCCATCATTGCAGGAGCAGCACATAAATTAGCTGCAATAGAAGTAAAATTAAATGGCGTAATGGCATAAACAAAACCTTCCAGTGGGCGAAACTCCATACGGTTCCATATACCATCAGAAGACTCAGGTTGTTCCATAAAAATTTCAGTCATATACTGAACATTAAATCGCAAAAAATCAATCAGCTCACAAGAAGCATCAATCTCGGCTTGGTGAACATTTTTTGATTGTGCTACCATAGTAGCAGCATTCATTCTAGCACGAAAAGGACCTGCTAAAAGGTCTGCTGCTTTTAAAAATATAGAAGCTCTATGTTCCCATCTCATATTTGCCCAATCTTCTTTTGCATCTAAAGCAGCTTTAATCGCTTTTTTGGCATGGCTTGCATTACCTTTATGATAATGTCCGACAATATGTTTGTGTTTATGAGGAGGTGTTATTACTGCTAAGTCATTTGTACGGATTTCTTCCGAGCCAATATACATAGGAATATCAATAACTTCTGACATCATTTTAGAATATTCCGTTGAAGTCACCTCTCGCTCTATAGAGCCAGGCGCAAACGATTGTACCGGCTCACATGATGCGATTGGCACTTGATAGAATCCTTTCCCCATTTTATTTATGCTTAGTTGTTAATCTTAATTTGATAGCAAAAGTAACAAACTCATTTTAAAAATTTACACTTAAACTCTAGTAGTTAAATTCAAAGTTTAAAAAATAAATTGTCAATAAACATCCTAGAGAAATTCAATTAAAACATACCTCTAGTTGATATCTTTCTATATCCTAAAAGACGATCGTAACCGTAATCATAATCATATAAGTAAACGAAAATATAATAATCTTGAGACGTTTGATGAAAATTACCATCTACAGCTTCTTGACTGGCCAACTGAGTATCTTCAGGAATAAATAAATAAGTATAATTATAATAACCTTGTTTCAACAACAAAGAGGTTTCATAACACCCCATTCGCTCGTCATAATTTAATTTGGCTTCTTCTTTTAAGTACCAATCTGTAAGTGCTCCATACAGATACAAATCACCTTTATCTACAAAAGGGTTTTGCTGTAAGCAAAAATTCACCCAAACATAATCGGCTTGAATCCGAGCATCATCCCTCTCTAAAATATTAGGCACAAAATAACCTTCAATATCTGGATAAAAACTATAAGCTTGATTTGCCCATGGAACATCAGGATATAACAAAACAACATCTAAAGAGTCTCTAATAATCTCTTGAACTCTTTCCGTATAAAACCGAACACTCTTACTATCAAAAAAACGATATTCATTACCTGCACTAAAACTAGATTCCTCTTCAAAATCATATACCAATTTTTTACGCTCTACAAAACTTGGAGTTAAATTAGTGATTGCATTATCCCATCGATGACCTTGGTATATTGATAAATGAACATCATTTATGGGATTTACGTAATCTATATTTCCAAAATTAACTGTAACATCTATTTCATGATCCGAATAACGCCCCTTAGCCAAAGTAGATTGTTGAACCTTTGCTCCTACAAATAATTTATCATCATAAACCATAAAACGCTTTGTAAATATGGGTGTTTTACTTTCCTCAACATTATAAACTGTAAGAACATAATTTCCAGATTTTATAAATCGAAAATCAGAATTTGGCAAAACCAATTCATAATGAACATATGAAACTTTAGTATTAAAAGAAAAATCGAACGTTTGAATATAATTTTCAGGAAAACCATCAATATACTCAGTAAAGTGAAGATCTGAAACCGACCAATCAGAATTACAGTGTGTTATTGAATACATGTAATCTTCCGAATCAAAATTAAAATCATCAAATTGTAAAAGTAAACGCTCAGAAGAGTTCATATTGATTAAAGGAAAATCAGTCAATGATTCAAATGGCGTTAACATACAAGTCTTTATTTTTAAACTCTGAACAGAATCAGTCAAAATAAAACCAGGCTCCCAATCAGGTTGAGAAAACAAAACTTGACTTAATAGAAAAATATAATAAACTGTGATCTTTATAATTGATTTCACTTTCAAAGGTATTTAAATGCCCAAAGTTATTTTATATTTTTTGAAGAATTCAATAACATGATAATCAACGTTTAAACAGAATAAATATTTCAAAAAATAAGTATAAAATTACAACTATATTCATCATAAACATATACTATTTATTTAAACTCGTTCTAAATTAAATTAGAACGCTTCTTTTTAAACATAGAACTATTCTTTTAGACAAAAGAAATACATATTTTTGTATTTCAAAATTAAGATTAATTAATCTCCCAATATTAGGTATGTCTAAAGACATTCGTATTAAAAAAGGTGTAAACATTAATTTAAAAGGTTCAGCTGAACGTGTGTACGCAAGTATTCCTCAAGCAGAATGTTTCGCCATTAAGCCAAGTGATTTTAAGGGATTAACACCAAAACTAAGTGTTAAGGCGGGTGATAAAGTAAAAGCAGGATCATCTCTGTTCTTTGACAAAGAAAATCCATCTATTAAAATTACATCACCAGTAAGCGGTGAAGTTACAGAAATTCGCAGAGGTGAAAAGCGAAAAATCCTTGAAGTTGTGATTAAAGCAGATGCTGAAATTTCATTCATTGAATTTCCTAAAGCAGATGCCAAAGACTTATCAAGAGATCAAATCATTAAACAAATGTTAGCTGCTGGGTTGTGGCCTTTTGTTCGTCAACGTCCTTATGCTGTTATTGCAAATCCAAATGACATCCCAAAATCGATATTTATATCAGCATTTGATAGTGCCCCTTTAGCATGTGACAGCGACTTTGTTCTCCACGGGATGGAAAAAGAATTTCAAACCGGTTTAGATATCGTAACAAAACTTACAGAAGGTAAAACGCATTTAAATATTGATGGAAATGCAAATTCTTCTTCCGTATTTACGAGTGCAAAAAATGTTCAGATAAATAACGTTTCAGGCGTTCACCCTGCTGGAAATGTAGGTATACAAATTCACCACATTGATCCAATTAATAAAGGAGAAGTAGTTTGGTATATGTACCCACAAGATATTATTGCAATTGGGCGCTTGTTTAATGAAGGGAAATATGATGCTACGCGTTTAATCGCATTAGCTGGTTCTCAAGTCGAAAAACCTCGTTACTACAGAACCATGCAAGGTGCTTCAATTTCCTCGATGATTGAAAACAATTTAAAAGAAGGAGATAACCGATTCATCAGTGGAAATGTTCTCACAGGTACAAAGATTTCTGAAAATGGCAATTTAGGCTTTTACCACAACGAAATCAGTATTATTCCCGAAGGTAAAGAACAAGACTTTTTAGGTTGGTTACTACCCAGTTTAAAAAAATACAGTTTATCAAGAACGTTCTTTTCATGGCTCAACCCCAAAAAAGAGTATACTATCTCAGCAAACATGAATGGTGAGGAACGTGCTTATGTTGTTACAGGTCAATATGAAAATGTACTCCCAATGGATTTACACCCTCAACATTTAATCAAAGCAATTATGATTGGTGATATCGAATTAATGGAAAATTTAGGTATCTATGAAGTTGCTGAAGAAGACTTTGCTTTATGTGAATTTGCATGTACATCAAAAATGCCTGTACAGGAAATTCTTCGTGATGGATTAGACTTGGTCAAAAAAGAATGCAGCTAAACGTTATACAATGAAAATATTTAAGAATATATTAAACAGCGTAAAGCCTCATTTTACTGAAGGAGGTAAACTAGAAAAACTCTACCCTGCTTACGATGCATTCGAGACTTTCTTGTTTGTACCTGATCACACATCTCAATCTGGAACTCACATTCATGATGCAATAGATCTAAAAAGAACTATGTTTTCTGTTATTATAGCTCTGATTCCTTGTCTTTTATTTGGGATGTGGAATATTGGATATCAACATTTTATGGCTTTAGGTCAAATGCATCCAGATTGGCTAGATGCATTTATATACGGAGCTTGGAGAGTACTTCCAATGGTTATCGTTTCTTATGGTGTTGGTTTAGGTATTGAGTTTGGGTTTGCAATTTCAAGAGGTCATTCAGTAAATGAAGGATACCTTGTAACTGGATTATTAATTCCCATGATTATGCCTGCAGATCTTCCACTTTGGATGCTAGCCACAGCAGTAGCATTTGCAGTTTTAGTTGGAAAAGAAGTCTTTGGAGGAACTGGAATGAATATACTTAATCCAGCTCTTACCGCAAGAGCTTTCTTATATTTTGCTTATCCAACTGAACTTTCAGGTGATAAAGTTTGGGTTTCTTTAAATGATAAAATACCAGTTGACGGATACTCTGGTGCTACCGCTCTTTCTGATGCATACAATGGATTAGTTAGTAAAATTCCTTCTATTATAGACAGTTTTATTGGTATAATTCCTGGATCTGCATCAGAAACTTCAGCACTGCTTATCCTCATAGGAGCTACTTACTTAATTATAAGTGGAGTTGGTTCTTGGAGAATTATCATTTCGGGAATTCTTGGAGGAATTTTTATGTCATTGGTATTTAACTATTTTTCAACAAGTATTGAAACTACTAACTACTTGTTTAAAATCAATCCATTTCATCAAATTTGTTTAGGAGGTTTTTTATTCGGTGTTGTATTTATGGCAACTGATCCTGTTTCAGCTTCTCAAACAACAACAGGAAAATGGATTTACGGATTTTTAGTGGGGCTTCTAGGAATATTAATTCGCGTAGTAAACCCAGCATATCCGGAAGGAATAATGATGGCAATTCTATTTATGAATGTTATGGCACCTTTAATTGATCACTATGTTGTTTCTGCTAATATCAACAGAAGAATGAAAAGATTAAAAACAACTTAAAGCATAGATATGGCAATCGATAAAAATAGTAATTCATATACCTTCGGATTTGCAGTTCTAATGGTATTCGTTGTAGGTAGCCTTTTGGCGTTAGCTTCTCAAGGACTGAAGGCACGACAAGAGAAAAATGCTACTGACAAAAAAATGATGAGTATCCTTAGCGCTATAAATATTGATGCAACTCGAGAAAATGCAAAAGAAATTTACAACAAGTATGTTATAGATTCTAAAATTATTTCTGGTAAAGATTTAAGCGCTAATGCCTTTGATGTAGACATTAAAAAAGAATTTAGAGATAAAAACATTAGTGTTTCAGATCGAAATTACCCACTATACATATGTGAAAAAGATGGTGACAAATACTATATTATTCCAGTAGTAGGAACTGGACTTTGGGGGCCAATATGGGGGTTTGTTGCTTTAGAATCTGATTTTAAAACTATTTATGGTGCCACCTTTGATCATAAATCAGAAACCCCTGGATTAGGAGCTGAAATTAAATACGCATCATACTCTGACCAATATACTGGTGAAACTATATCTGACACTTCAGGCGTCTTTCAACCAATTATCGTTGTAAAAGATGGTTCTGGCTCTGGACTAAATTCTAGAGTTGATGGAATAACTGGTGGTACAATTACTTCAAAAGGAGTTGAAGAAATGACAACTCGAACTTTAGAAGTCTATGCAAACTACTTTAAATCAATTAATTAAAGAGTCATGGCAGTAAAAAAAGAAGCGCTCTTTTCGAAGAAAAATCGGAAATTATTATCTGATCCTCTAGATAGTGCAAATCCAATTTCAGTTCAAGTACTAGGAATCTGTTCTGCACTAGCAATTACTGTACAAATTGAGCAAGCATTTGTAATGTCATTATCGGTTTTAGCTGTAATGATATTTGGAAACATAATAGTATCGATTCTTCGAAATTTAATCCCTTCAAGAATCCGAATAATTGTTCAGCTAGTAGTAGTAGCAGCATTGGTAATTCTTGTAGACGAAGTTCTAAAAGCCTTCTTACCAGATGTTTCTGAAAAATTATCTGTTTTTGTCGGTTTGATTATATCAAACTGTATCATAATGGGACGTTTAGAAGCATTTGCGCTTGGAAATAAAATTTGGCCATCATTTTTGGATGCTATTGGTAACGCAATGGG
>NTKG01000053.1 GCA_002457305.1 Bacteroidetes bacterium MED-G21
AGGTTCTAAAAGTAGATTATATGATATTGAAAACATCAGTTTAACCTATTCTTATAATGAAGTTTTTAATCGCAACATTAATACTGAATTCAGTTTAATGAGAGAGCATAATGGTGGGGTAGGATACAATTATAATAACAGTCCTAAAAATTACAAACCATTTAGTAAAATTAAGTTTTTAAAGAAATCTAAGAGTTTAAGGCTTTTAAAAGATTTTAACTTCTATCTGCTTCCTAAAACGATATCTTATCGAACGGATTTTAACAAGTCATATTCAGAAATGAAAATGAGGAATATTGCAAGTTTAAATGCGACAGTTCCACTTAACATTGTTGAGCCAGATACCATGTTTAATAAGCTTTTTAATCTTACTCAAAATTTCAATATTAAATATGATTTGGCGCGAAGTGTAAAATTGAATTTTTCTTCTAACACTCGATCTATTATTGATGAGCCAGAAGGTAAAATTGATACACAGGCCGAACGAGATGCCCTTCGCGATAGTGTTTTAACATTTGGGCGGCCAACCATGTACCACCATCAATATGATGTTAGATATACGGTTCCTATTAATAAGTTTCCACTTACAGATTGGGTGAGTTTAACTTTAAATTACAGTGGTACTTACGATTGGAATGCAGGGTCTATGGCGTTGGTAAATGATTCGATTAACTTGGGTAACGTCATTCAGAATACAAATAAAAAGCGTATTAATGCACAACTCAACATGAATACTTTATACAATAAAGTACCTTTTATAAAGCGTTTAAATGCGGGACCTAAAAATAGCAGAGGTGGTTCTAAAAACAGCCGTTCCGATTCGCGAAGAGTTGCTAAAGATTCTAAGGAAAAAAATAAGGATTCAGATAAAGAAGATCCTGAAGAGGATGAGGATGAAGAGGAAGATGAAAAAAATACTTTAGATCATATTGTAAACGTTTTTTCTCATTTTGCACGCATGGCATTTTCTGTGAAAAATGTAAACATGAGTTACGACGAAACAAATGGATCAATGTTGCCAGGGTTTAAACCTACATCAGAGTTTTTTGGTATGGCGCAAAGATTTAGTCCGAATTCTGCGCCTGGATGGAGGTATCTTTTGGGAGGACAGCCAGAAGAATTAGATCTAAATCGTTTTGCTTCAAATGGCTGGATCACTTCAGACACGCTCTTGAATCAACCTTTTACCAAGCAATACACATCACGTTTGAACATTAGATCTACTGTTGAGCCAATTAAGAAACTCCGTATCCAAATTACAGCTCAAAGAAGTGAAACCATAAATACCTCGTCTCTGTTTAAAAATAATGGCAATGCAGATATACCAATTTTTGAGTTGTTAAATGAAAATCAAACGGGAAGCTTTAACATGTCTTTTCTCGCCATAGGAACTGCTTTTAGGCCAATGGAAATTAATTCTTCTCAAACATTTGATGATTTTAGAAACATAAGGTCACAGATTGCTCACAGGGTCGCAAAACAATCTGCGGCTGATTATGGCGTTCCTTATTACCCATCAGGTAATTATCCAGTAGGATTTGGTCCGAATGCACAAGAAGTTTTAATTCCTGCATTTATGGCAGCATATTCTGGAACGAACCCTGCGTCTCAAAAATTAAATAAATTTCCAGATATTCCGCTGCCAAACTGGAATGTTAAATACGATGGATTAACCTCTATTCCTTGGGTTAAAAAGCATTTCAAAACAGTTTCGGTATCACATGGCTATACTTCTACGTATTCAATAAGTTCCTATCAAACCAATTTGTTTTTTGCTGATTTAGGATCCCCTTTTACTGGCACACCAGAGCAGAATCCTGATAATTTTGATGTGAGTGGTGATTTCTTAACTGAGTTACAAATTCAAACGGTAAATATTTCGGAGCAATTTAGTCCACTTATTAGGTTTGATGTGACCATGAACAACAGTCTAACCACACGTTTTGATATTTCCAAAGACCGTCAGGTTTCATTAAGTCTTAATAATAATCAAGTCCAGGAGCAAGCTGGTAAAAGTTTAACAGTGGGTGTGGGCTATCGTATAAATGATTTTGAGGTGACTATGGCTACCGCAAATGGAAGTAAAACATTTTCATCTAATCTGGATTTAAATTTAGATGTATCGATTCGTAAAACAGTTTCTGCAATTCGAAGTCTTGAAGAAAATACCCACCAGCCAGTAAGTGGAAGTACAGATATATCAATTAAAACATCTGCAGATTATGTTTTAAGTGAACGCATTAATATTCAATTGTTTTACGACCGCATGGTAAAGAAGTATGAAGTGGCCAATTCTTTTGATACTGCAAACAGCAGCTTTGGTCTAAGACTCCGGTTTTCTTTTGGTAATTAGGGATTTCTGATATTAGAAATAAAACACGTATATTTGTTTGCTAAAAATTTTAAAATCAATTTATTCATTTCGACATGAAAAATCTTTCCATTACTTTAGTGTTAACAATTTTTACTTCAACTTTTTTGTTTGCTCAGTTAGCACCTGGTTCAACTGCGCCAGATTTTACAATAACTGATACTGATGGTGTCACCCATAATTTGTACGATATTTTAGATGAGGGTAAACCCGTTCTGTTAGATTTATTTGCCACTTGGTGCGGCCCTTGTTGGAGTTTTGCAGAAACAGGTGTGTTTGATGAATTCGATGAACTTTATGGTGCCAATGGAGATAATTCTGTATTTACCGTTGCTGTTGAAGCGGATCCTTCTACTCCTGCTAGTGAACTTTATGGTGGAGGTAGTTCTATAGGAGATTGGACAACAATGATTCATTATGCCTTAGCAAATGATGATAATATTGCTGAGCCTTATGCTCTTGCTTATTATCCAACTATATATCTAATCTGTCCTGATAGAACTGTAACAGAAATTGGTCAAGGCCCTGCTTCTGGAGGTTCTTGGAATGTTCAAACCCTAGCTCAAGAAGTGTTTGTAAATACATGTCCTGCTCCAGTTGAAGGATTAAATGCCATGATGCAATCTTACGATGCTGAATTAGTATCTTGTGGCGGCGCTAAAATTGAACCTATTGTAACCATTATGAATATGGGTACAGAAGATATGACAGCTTGTTCTATACAGACTATAGTTGGTGGTTCAGTTATTAACACATACAATTGGACTGGTTCACTTGCAACATTTGCTTCAGATCAAGTTACTTTACCAGAAATTCCTGCTAATACTACTAATGTATCTTTTAATGTAGTTATGGACGGAGATCTTCAAGCCTCTGATGATGATATTGACATAGAGATAGAATTTGCTACTGAATCTCATGCATATATTCATGTGGAAGTTAATGCTGATTATTATGCTGGAGAAACCAGTTGGGATATTCGGAATTCAAATGGTTCTGTGGTTTTTTCAGGGTCTTATCAAGATGGAACTGCCGATCAATGGGGTGGTGGTGGTCCTGATGCTGATATGACACATGATCATTTCAAAGAATTATCTGAAGGCTGTTATACTTTTAATCTTGTAGATTCTTATGGTGATGGACAAGCAGGTTCTGCTAATACACCAGCAGGGTCAGTTGTAGTTTCAGATGGGAATGGATTAGAGTTATTTTCTATCTCTGGCAATTGGGGATCTGAGGCTTCTTCAAATTTTGAAGTTACTTCTGGGGTAGGAATAGAAGAAGTTTTTGAGAATTCAATTTCAATTTTTCCTAATCCGACTTTTAATAACACTTCGGTATCATTTAATTTAAGTGAGTCGAATGAGGTAATTATTGAATTAGTCAATACATTAGGTCAAAAAGTATTTACTAAAGAATATGAAATGGCTGCTGGTTCAAATACTGTTGATCTTTCAGTAGAAGCCTTAAACGCAGGTATTTATTATTTGAACATTATAGTAGATGACAAATTGATGACTGAGAAATTAAACATTTTAAAATAGTGTTCTTTATTTTATAACCGATTAAAAGGCTTCTGTTAAAGGAAGCCTTTTTTATTTATTCATCTTTTCTATACTTTTGTTGAGTTAAATATTATGAAATAAAATCTTATGAAAAAGCTATTCGCTTTTGTTTTTTTAAACTCTTTTATAGTTCTCAGTACATTTGCACAACTTCCAAATGGCTCTGTTGCACCTAACTTTACGATTACCGATATAGATGGTGTTGAACATGAACTTTATGACATACTTGATCAAGGTAAACCTGTATTGTTAGATTTATTTGCTGTTTGGTGTGGTCCATGTTGGAGTTTTGCCGAAATAGGTGTGTTTGATGATTTTGATGAATTATTTGGTAATTCGGTTTTTGTTGTTGCTGTAGAAGCTGATGCATCTACCCCCGAAAGTGATTTATTTGGTGGTTCAAGTTCTATTGGAGATTGGACTGATGTCATTCACTATACTTTAGCAAATGATGATTTTATTGGTGATTCAAGCTTTTACAATTTAAGTTATTATCCAACCATATATTTAATTTGTCCAGACCGCTCAGTATCTGAAATTGGTCAAGGACCCTCTGGAGGTTATTGGAATGTTCAAAATCTGGCTGATGAAGTTTTTAATTACACTTGTGATCCGATTGGAAATATAAATGTTGGAATACAGTCTTACAACTCAGAATTAAATTATTGTGGTAGTGGTAAAATAGAACCTGTGATAACCATATCAAATACGGGAGTAGAAAACCTAACTTCATTTACCATTGAAACTCTTGTTGCGGGTGAAGTCATAAGTTCGTATGATTGGGAAGGCGTTCTTCCATCTCAAGGTTTTGAACAACTTGTTTTGGATGAGATTCCAGGTGATTCCGAGCAAGCTACTTTTAATATCATCGCTTCTGGAGATGTGTCACCTTCAGATGACAGTCTTTCAGTTACATTTTTTCCTTCAATTGAATCTCATGCCTTTCTTTATATAGATGTAAATACTGATTATTATCCAGGAGAAACGTCATGGAAAATTGTAAATTCCAATGGACAAGAAGTTTTGGTAGGGGATTATCAAGAAGGTAATGATAATTCATCTGGAGGTGGTGGTGTCGACGCTGGTATGACATATAATTATTCTGCGTCTTTAGAATCTGGCTGTTATACCTTTATGGCCATAGATGAATCTGGAGATGGACAGTCCTCATCGACTTCTGGCGTCTCTCAAGGTTCCATTAAGGTTACTGATGCTGATGGTCTTGAATTACTAAATATTTCAGGAAATTGGGGTGGATATCAATCCGTTACTTTCGAAGTGACCTATGGTTTAGAACTTGAGGATTTGGTTCAAGAAAGCGTAACTGTTTACCCTAATCCTACCTCCGAAAATGCAAATGTTGCAATCACTTTATCACAGTCAGAAGACGTGACACTTAGGTTAATAAATGCGCTGGGGCAGACAGTGTTTTTGAGCTCATCAAAAATGAGCGCAGGACAAAATACCTTTGAATTACCTCTTGAGGCTTTAGAAGGAGGCTTTTATGTTTTAAATACAATTATTGGAGATAGAGAGCTTACCAAAAAGTTGAATATTATTAAGTAATTTTTTTTCTTAATTTTGGTATGTTATTTGTTTAATCATCACAAAAAGATAAATATGAAATATATTTTACTTCCCTTATTTTTACTTTTAAGCTTTACCACCTCTGCCCAAACAACGCATCAAGTTTTGGTTGCTAATATGTCATACACACCAAGTGAACTTACCATTGAAGTTGGAGATCAAGTAACTTTTATTCTTGAAGGCGGCGTGCATGATGTTAATTTTAACATAAGTGTGCTTACAGGAGAACCATTTGATAATCCAGTTGAAATTACGTCATTACCTATGCAGTCTGAGCCTGGAGAGATGGGTACAATTACCTTTGATGTTCCTGGAACTTATAATTATGATTGTTCTATGTATGGACATGCGTCAATGGGAATGGTTGGTTCAATTATAGTAGAGGAA
This sequence comes from Bacteroidetes bacterium MED-G21, assembly GCA_002457305.1. Taxonomy (GTDB): domain Bacteria; phylum Bacteroidota; class Bacteroidia; order Flavobacteriales; family UBA7430; genus MED-G21. The sequence goes on from NTKG01000053.1 coordinate 5,911, forward strand.
ACAGCAGCACAGTCTTTATCTGTTGATGTTGACAGTTACTACCATAGTTTACCCTCAGAAATATGTACAGCTCATTTTGATGTAACAAATCTAACAGCCCAGGATTTGTCTGTAATTGTTACACGAACAATGGATGATGCGGATAGCTTAATTATGTCCACCTTTTGTTGGGGCGAAACATGTTACCCTCCTGCAACAAATGTTTCTACAAATGCTATTGTGATTCCAGCAGGTGAAAGTTCTGATCAGTTTTCTGGATACATTTATAACATGCCGGAAGAGTCAAGTTATGTTATCAATTATTGCTTTTCACTTGAAAATATCCCAGCTGATCAGGTTTGTACTGATGTTACTTTTACTTCATTATCTGAATACCTAAGTATAGAGGAGGTGCCTGCTTTACATAATGTATATCCAAATCCAGTAAAAGACGTTTTATTTATAGATTGTAACACTCCTACCGAATTTGTTTTGTTCGATATGCTTGGTAGCCAAGTTCATAAAGAGGTGTTTGCGAGCTCATCAAACATTAATGTAAGTTCTTTCGAAGCAGGAATTTATTTTTACAAATTGAAGGTGAAAGGAAAAGAAACAGAGGTGCAAAAACTAATCATAACTCACTAAACCTTATGGTTTTTAATAAAGCTCCGAACAATCGGGGCTTTTTTTTTGTTCTAAAGATTCTATTTCACGTACAATCCTTACTTTTGTTCATTCGAAACCCCTAATTTATTATGAAGGTATCATACAGTTGGATCAAAGATTATTTAAATGTCAATCTAAGTGCTGAAGATTGTGCTAAAGTTTTAACAGATACAGGCTTGGAAGTCGAAGGCATCCAAGAAGTAGAAAGTGTTAAAGGTGGTCTAAAAGGATTGGTGGTCGGTGAGGTGCTCACTTGTGAAAAACACCCTAATGCAGATCGCTTGCAAAAAACAACCGTTGATGTTGGTGCCGAGACGCTTCATATTGTTTGTGGTGCACCAAATGTTGCGGCAGGACAAAAAGTAGTTGTTGCCACTGTCGGAACAACCTTGTATGACGATAAAGGGGATTCATTTAAAATTAAAAAAGGAAAAATTAGAGGAGAAGCCTCTGTAGGAATGATTTGTGGTGCTGATGAGATTGGAATGGGAGCTGCTGATGGTGGGATAATGGTTTTAGATGAGACTGCAAAAGCGGGAACAAAGGCAAGCGATTATTTTAATTTGGAAACAGACACTGTCTTCGAAATAGGACTTACCCCAAACCGGTCTGATGCCATGGGACATATTGGTGTTGCCCTAGACTTGAAAGCTGGATGTGCGGCGCAGGGTCAGCAGTTCGATTTGAAAAAACCATCTGTTGACGCATTTAAAGTTGAAAATACCGATTTAAAAATTGAGGTTGAAGTAGAAAATGTTGAAGCCTGCCCTCGTTATGCAAGTGTTACCATTTCTGATATAAAAGTAGAAGCCTCACCTGAATGGTTGCGTAAAAGATTGGAAGTGCTAGGGCTTTCATCCATTAATAATGTTGTGGATGTAACGAATTATGTGTTGCATGAAACGGGTAATCCATTACACGCTTTTGATGCAGCAAAAATAAAAGGCAATAAAATTATAGTTAAAAACCTAGAAAAAGACACCAAGTTTACCACTTTAGATGAGCAAGAGCGAAAACTGCATGCAGATGATTTGATGATTTGTAATGTGGATGAACCAATGTGTATTGCAGGTGTGTTTGGTGGCTTGGATTCCGGTGTAACTGAGCAAACAGATTCTGTATTCTTAGAAGCAGCTTTTTTTAATCCGGTTTCAGTAAGAAAAACAGCAAAGCGACACGCTTTGAATACTGATGCTTCGTTTCGTTTTGAAAGAACTGTTGATCCAAACACAGTGATATGGGCTTTAAAGCGTGCAGCGCTCCTAATTAAAGAAGTTGCTGGAGGAAGTATCTCTTCTGAAATTATAGACCTTTATCCTAAACCGATTGAGCATTTTACCATAGATTTCAGTTATGAAACTTGCGATAGACTCGTGGGAGAGGTTATTGATAGATCGTCTATAAAATCTATTTTAAAAAGTTTAGAGATTCAGGTGTTAGAAGAGCTTCCTGACGGACTAAAGTTATCTGTCCCACCTTACCGTTCAGATGTTCAGCGTGAGGTGGATGTGATTGAAGAGATTCTTCGCATTTACGGTTATAACAATGTGGGCATGACCGGTAGAATTAATGCATCTTTATCTATTGTGCCTAAGCCTGATGCGCATAAAGTTAAAGAACGCATTTCTGATTTGTTAACTGCTAATGGTTTTCATGAAGCGCTTTGTAACTCGCTTACAAAATCCTCTTATACCGATGGTTTAGATGGGTTTAACAAAGACGCCCAGGTTGTTTTAATGAATCCTTTAAGTCAAGATCTCAATGCCATGCGACAAACCCTTTTATTTGGAGGCTTAGAAAGCTTGGCTTACAATATCAATCGCAAAGTTTCAGATGTATTTTTATATGAGTTTGGGAATACATATAATAAATATGGAGATGGATTTGTTGAAGCGCACCGATTGGCTTTGTGGATGACAGGTGTAAAGCAAGAAGAAAATTGGAATGTTACGGCTTCTAAGGTCGATTTTTTCTTCATGAAAGGAGTGGTAGAAAAGGTGCTTCAAAAACTTGGCTTGCACCAAGGTGTTGTTTCAAGTACAATTCAGTCTGACCTTTTATCTGAAGGTCTTTTGTATAAAATTAGAAAGAAAAAAGTACTTGAGTTTGGTGCTGTACGAAAATCGATTCTCAAGAAATTTGGAATAAAACAAGAGGTCATTTATGCAGATTTCAATTGGGATTTGATAATGACCATGCTAAAAGATCAAAAAACAAAGTATAAAGAAGTATCCAAATTTCCTTCTGTGCGTCGAGATTTAGCTTTATTAGTAGATAAAAAAATTACTTTTGCTGAAATAGAAAGCATGGCATTTCAATGTGATAAGAATTTGTTGAAAAAAGTAAGTCTTTTTGATGTTTATGAAGGCGATAAATTACCTGCAGATAAAAAGTCTTATGCTTTAAGTTTTCTATTCAGCGATGAAGCGCAAACCCTTACTGATAAGGTTGTAGATAAATCGATTTTAAAAATATTTACCACTTTAGAGCAAAAACTCAATGTTGCGCTTAGAGATGGAACTTTGAAATAAGAAAATGTGTTATCATATTCTTTACTAATTTTAAAACATGGAAGAAAAGAAAGTCACTTGTTCATTTTGTGGACGTAGCAAGCAAGAAACAGATGTTTTGATTGCCGGAACGACTGGGCATATATGTAATTTGTGTATCAGTCAAGCGCATGAAATTATTAGTGAGGAGATGGAACATAAGGTGCGAAAGGATTTGGCTGAAGAGCTTACTTTGTTAAAGCCTAAAGAAATAAAAGAACATCTTGATACTTATGTAATAGGTCAAGCACATGCTAAGAAAGTACTATCTGTAGCTGTTTACAATCATTACAAGAGAGTTTTACAAGAAGGAACGAAAGAGCAAGAGGTGGAAATTGAAAAATCCAACATTATGCTTGTAGGGAAAACAGGTACAGGAAAAACTTTACTTGCCCGTTCTATTGCAAAAATGTTAAATGTGCCATTTACGATTGTAGATGCAACAGTTTTAACTGAAGCAGGTTATGTGGGGGAAGACGTTGAAGGCATATTGTCTAGACTTTTACAAGATTGTGATTTTGATTTAGAATTAGCTGAAAGAGGGATTGTGTTTATAGACGAAATTGATAAGATTGCACGTAAAAGTGATAATCCATCTATTACTAGGGACGTTTCCGGAGAAGGTGTTCAGCAAGCCATGTTAAAATTGTTAGAGGGAACCATTGTAAATGTTCCTCCTCAAGGTGGAAGAAAGCATCCTGACCAAAAATACATTAAAGTAAATACGAAAAACATTCTGTTTATATGTGGTGGTGCTTTTGATGGTATTGAGCGGCACATTACAAAGAGAATGAATACAAATGCACTTGGGTTTGGGAATGCTATTGATGAACAGATAGACGATAGTAATTTGTTGCAATACGTCTCACCACAAGATGTGAAAAGTTTTGGAATTATTCCAGAATTAATAGGCCGATTACCCGTGGTAACACATTTAGATCCACTAGATAGAGAGGCTTTACGGAGTATTCTTACTGAGCCAAAAAATTCAATTATCAAACAATACCGAAAATTATTCGAGATTGATGACATTGTGCTCAAGATAGATGATGAGGTCTTTGAGTTTATTGTTGATAAAGCAGAGGAGTTTGATTTGGGCGCAAGGGGATTACGTACTATTTGTGAGGCAATTATGGTAGATGCCATGTTTGAATTGCCTTCATCAGATGAAAAGGAATTTCATTTGACTTTGAGCTACGCTAAAGAGAAGTTATCTCGTAAGAAATTACGAAAGCTCAGAGCAGTAAGTTGATGTGATGGCACATAAAGTTCTCATCAGTTTAGGTTCTAATCTTGGCGATCGGGCCTTGAACATAGAAAAAGCGATTACACTCATTCAAGATCAACTTGGCGATGTTATCGCTATTTCCAAGCTTTATGAAACAGCCTCCTGGGGTTATGATGATCATTCTTATTTAAACAATGCAATTTGTTTGGTTACCAAATGGACACCCCTAGATTTGATGAGCGCATTACTTGAAATTGAATTGAAGTTGGGAAGAAAACGCTCAGATAATAAGTGTTATAAGGCTCGAACGATTGATTTAGATATTCTGTTAATTGAGGGTGTAGTGATTCATCATCCCAAGTTAGATGTGCCACATCCACGTATGAATCTTCGTAGGTTTGTGTTGCAACCCTTGACCGATATAGCCCCCGATTGGGTTCATGAGGTAGATGGTGTTAGTGTGTCAGATTTGTTGTTAAAATGTGAAGATCAGATTGATGTAAATTTATATGGAAAAATACCCTTACATAGTCGTTGAAGGAAATATAGGGTCTGGTAAAACGAGTTTGGTTAAAATGCTGACTAAGGAATTCTCGGCGCATGCCATTTACGAAGAATTTTCTGACAATCCTTTTTTGCCAAAGTTTTATGCGGAGCCAGAGAAACATGCTTTTCCACTTGAGCTTTCATTTCTAGCTGAACGCTACCACCAACTTAAAAAAGAGTTGAACACAAGAGATTTATTTCATAAAAATATCATCTCAGATTATTATTTTATTAAATCGCTCATATTTGCTGAAATAACTTTGCCAGAAGATGAGTTTACTTTGTATAAAAAGTTATTTCATATCATACATCAAAAATTGCCGCAACCAGATTTATTAATCTACTTGTATTCTGATGTAGAACGATTGCAAAAGAACATCAGCAAGCGTGGTCGCGATTATGAAAGTCAGATTACAGATGATTATCTAAAAAAGATTCATAAAGGCTATTTTAATTTTTTAAATCAACAAAAGACCTTTCCGGTACTAGTGCTTAACCTTACAAATATTGATTTCGTTGAACAAAAAGAGGATTTTATGAAGATTCTTGTATCTTTAGGCGAAACTTATGAAAAAGGAGTACATAGAATTAACTATTAATTCAATGTGTTTTTTTAAATTTGCATCGATTTAGCTACTTAGCTAATAATTAAAATTTTAATTACTTTGAGAACACATCCTAAAAATCAAAACATGATTAATTTAAAGAAAACGGTTCTAGCATCTTTATTTTTAGCAACTAGTGCTTTCGCTCAAGATGGCGGATTAAAAGGTTTATTAACTGATAATGCCTCTATAGGTGCATCAGTTGGAATGATGTCATATGTATCTTCAGATTCAGATATGGAGTTAGCGTATGGTGTAAATTATACGAAGAGTATCAACGCTGTTGTTGGTGTTCAAGCAGGCTTCCTTTCAGGGGCGCTTACGAATTCTTCTGGTACATTAGACTTTAGCGCATTAACAGCTAAAGGGCTTGTAAATCTTTCAAACTTATCTATTAGTAATTGTGCTGATCTTAAATTTTATGCTTCAGCAGGTGCGAGCCTTATGTCTGTAGAAGATGGTGGTTCAGCTCTTATGCCTAATTTAGGTGGAGGGCTTAAGTATGCTATTTCCGACAAACATGAAAATATGGATATAGATTTATCAGCATCAGTGGGTGCAGGTTCAATAACGAATCAAAAAATTGATCCGCACATGATGATTAATTTAGGATTAAATTACCGTTTCTCGACTAAAGAAGAGTCGGTTGAATGGAACAATCCATTAGATGCCATGTATGGAGATATTGCTAATGTCAAAACAGAAATAGAAGGTCTTTCAACAGATTCTGATGGTGATGGTGTGTCTGATGCTTTTGATGCCGACAACAATACACCAGAAGGTGTTGCTGTAGATGGTAAAGGAAATGCATTAGATGTGGATATGGATGGTGTTGCTGATTATGCTGATGAAGATCCATTTACTGCACGTGGTGT
>NTKG01000054.1 GCA_002457305.1 Bacteroidetes bacterium MED-G21
ATCAGAAAGATTCATAATAATTTCTTGCTCTTCAATTAAGTCTTTTTTAAACTTATTACCTACACTACCTATAATTAATAAAAACAATTGTTTAAGATTATCAATTCTTTTTTCTATAGAAGGAGATGAAAAAGAAAAATAAGAAGCTAATGCTTTAAGAGGGGCTCTTTTTAAAGCTGGTAAAAGTGCAATTTCTTTAGTTTGAAAGGCTCTTTTCATCAATTCTCCAACAATTAATAAGCGATTAACCTCATTGGTGCCTTCATAAATTTTAGTAATTCGTGCATCTCTATACCCACGTTCTACACCTGTTTCAGTAGCATAGCCCATACCTCCATGAATTTGAATAGACTCATCAGCAACATAACATAAAATATCGGAGCCATAAACTTTAGATATAGAACATTCTATCGCATACTCTCTAATTGCACTTAATTTTGATTCAGAAGGGCTCATTCCTGAAGATAACAAAGACTGATATTTAAGCTCAATTAAATGCCCAATTCTATATGTTGCAGACTCTATAGCAAATGTTTTAACTGCCATATCTGCAAGTTTGTGTTTAATAGCACCAAAATCAGATATTTTAGTATTAAACTGCATACGTTCATTAGCATATTTTACTGATTTATCTATGGCTAATTTAGAGCCTCCAACAGCACTTGAACCAATTTTTATTCTTCCTGAATTAAGAATATTTAAAGCCATTTTAAATCCCCCTTCTCTTTCACCTAAAAGATTTTCTTTTGGGACTATACAATCAGAGAAAAACACTTGAACTGTTGATGAACCTTTAATCCCCATTTTCTTCTCTTCTTCTCCTATAGAAATTCCTGGAAATTCTTTCTCTACAATAAAGGCAGTAAGTTTTTTATCATCATCAATTTTTACAAACACAATAAATATATGCGCAAATCCGCCATTGGTAATCCACATTTTTTGACCGTTAATTACATAATGTGTTCCTGTTTCATTTAATACAGCTTTTGTTTTACCAGAATTTGCATCTGAACCAGCATCAGGCTCAGTTAAACAATAAGAAGCCATTAAATCTCCATTAGCTAAACCTGGTAAGTATTTAGCTTTTTGAGTTTCATTTCCGTAATATACAATAGGTAGTGAACCAATAGAAGTATGAGCTCCAATAGCAGTTGCAAATGAATGTCCGTAAGAGGTAGCTTCACCAAAAATTAAGGTTGTCACAACATCTAAATCAATACCACCGTACTCTTCAGAGATATTAACGCCTAACATTCCTAATTCTGCAGACTTCTTTAAAAGTGATGGCATCAATGATTTATCGGTCATTGAATCGATTTTTTCAAGATGAGGATATACTTCTTGATTAACAAAATCAATAATCATTTCTTTTATCATGATTTGCTCCTCATTAAAATCTTCAGGAACAAAAACATCATCTACTAATGACTTCTGATACAGAAATTTGCCACCTTTCATATTACTTATTATTTTTTATTGGTTTTTACAAGTATACAAAATTACATTCAATGCACGCATTGATTATCCCGAAAATATAAATTCGATAAGAAAATTATTACCAATTAATCCGATTTAGAAACTTATTAAGAGACTTAATATTACCAAGATCATAACGAAAACCACCTAATTTCCTTTTACCTCGTTGCTTCTTAAGTCGGTTAGGTAAATTTGATACAAGTGTATTAAACGCCTTATCAGAACTAAAAATATTCATAATACCTTTTTGATATGTAAAGAAAAAATATTGACCTGGTGATACTTCAATATAAAGACTGATTTTATCTCCAGATAATCTAGGTTGTATTTCTATAACTCCAGGAACCATTAAATCAATTTTATGTCCATCTATATTGTTAATTGAAAGTTCAAAATCTGAAATAAATGATGATGTTGCAGAGTTCCAATTCATATTCAATTGAGGAAAATAAAATGTATGCTCAAAACTTGAAGGAATAAATCGTTTTCCATTTGCCTTCTTTAAATTGTATTTCTTTAGCAATCTTCTTCCTAACTGGTGTTCTAACATCTCTTGATGTAAGAGTGATGATTGATCTACAACTTCTGTTAATGTTGAATTATAAATAGCAGTAATGATCATATTAACAACTTTATGATGCAATAAGAAATCTAAACTCAAATCAATTGTTCCAGATAGAGTTTCCTTATTCATATCTGATAATAAAAAACCAAATGCTTCAAAATTCAAAAGACCTGAATGTTCTCCTAAATTAATTTCACCTTCTGAGTAAAGAATACATTCATCAGGATAATAAAAGGTGATATTTCCGAATGTTGATCTATCTTTGATTTTCTTTTTTGAAGCAATAATATACGCTTTATCATACTCATCAAAATTAACATACCCTCCTGCACCTATGAGCTCAAAATCTTTTATTTTTTTTGAATGGCCCAAAACAGAGGGATAATATCCATTAGTACCAAGCAGTATACCAGAATATAATGGTTTCTTTTTAGTTCGCTTTTTATCAGTTTTTAGATCAATAATTACATTGTCAGGGTCAACATAGGAATTAAATGGCATCCAGGACTTGTTTAATTTATCACATGATAAATGAATACGGGTTTCACCATCGAACAATAAATAATCCTTAGAACTGTCTATAATCACATTACCTTTAAAGCTGTAATATGGATTTAAATAAAAAGAATCAACTTCTTCAATAGATGATTTCCCATTAAGGACCTGATTATTCATTACCAAATTAGAAAAATCAATTGCCTGATTTATTCCTTCTGAATCAACATAATCAAATGTTGCCTTTCCTGAAAAGTTATTAGCATCATGAATATAAAGTTCAGCATTATAAAAATCATACTGAGTAGCTGTTCTAGAGTGAACACTAAAAGAAGCATTTTCAAGAAAATCAATTTCGCCATTAGCAAGAATATGTACATTAGAAGAATCAGGAATCACAGTTGCCAATGACATTAAAATTTGTGAAACGCCATTAACATTTAAATTAGAATTAGATAAATCATATTGCGCATGTACTGCATTAATTTTAAGGGAATCCTGACAAGGATCTAAAGAAAGTAGTGTGCCATTAACGTCACCATACTGAGTAAAATAAGTTGACTGATTAGAACGATCCCACTCCATCAAATCAAATTTTAACTCATACATATTTTTGCGAAGCTCAACTCCACTACTATCGGTAAGAGTCTCAAACGATCCAAAACCTTCATCAACATCTAATGTTGAAAAGAGATGACGACCAATTAAAACTTTATCTACCCCATCTTTTTCAAACAATATAAATAATGAAGAGTCTGCAGTAAAATCAGCACTTTGAAAAACAAAATAATCAGAAGCAAATAAAGCTTTATCATAATAAAACTCTCCTGATGCATACAAATCATTGGGACTTAGAATTATTGAACCATCAAAATCATAATTATCTTGATAACATTTAAATAATTCAAACCCGTTCGACGATGTCATTTCATCTAAATAAGGTCTCCAATCAATATTCGCATTTAAAACAGATATCTTAGGAATGTTAGATGGGCTAATTTGCTCAGATATCTGGTAATTATTAGCACTAGCCAAAACTTGATGTGGATAAAAATATACCGAATCAGTTTCTGTCACAGAATTTAAATAATAAATGGTACCCTCTCCACTTAGACCTGAATTATTTAAATACAATTTATTTGTAAAAAATCCTTTTTCCTGATAAACAGAATATTTGCTTTTAATTTCATGTATAAAACTTAACTCTAAATCATCGTTCAATGTTAAAGTATCTAGAAATAAAGGAAAAATAGAAGGTGCATTTAAATGACCAGGAAACTCTAAACTATAAGTATCAATAAATAGCAAAGAATCTAGTTGGAATGGGTCAACCTTAAAAGAAAATAAATTTCTATCATATACACCATCTTTAACATTGTCATAGTATATATAAGAATCTTTAATACTTTTCAATTTTGGGAAATCAGGGTAATCTTTAAGTCCAGACTTATTGTTAGGCGCATCAATAGATAAAGTACCAACAAGATCTGAAATAACAGTATTTACTGCCCAATCAATAGGTTTACCGATGCTATCATATAAATCTGAGGGAACAGCGTATTGAAATGAATCAAGACTATTGAATGATAATTCAAAAGAATCATAAACAAAATTTATATTCTTACCATAAAGTGCAAAACGACCTGTTTCAACAACACCATCAAATGTAAAATCTCTATTCTGATTCACAACCAAGTCTCCACCATAAGGAAATACAGATACTTGATTAGAATCTGATAGTTCTACGACATTTACACCGGTAACAGTCAAAGCTCCTGATTTTAAATCCATTTTGGCATTAGGTTTATCAGTTACTGAAGAAACAATCTTCAAGCGATCATAATCTCGCTTTTCAAGCTTTGCATCTAAAAAATGAAAAAGCTTTTCATTTAAATGAATCACATTTTCATCTCTGTTATAATCAACAAAACCTAATACAGTAAAATCAGTCATCAAAATGTCAGCATCATTAATTGAGCAATTATAATATTTAGCTATATCTTCTAATATAAATTCATTTTGATCATCATTTTCCCTACTCATAGTTCGTAACATAAACAATGGATAACGAGTTCCTAAAGAAGCAATATCTTCAAAACGGGATTCATGATAAAAGTCAAACGACTCAAGAACTGCTGGATATGGTTTTGAATCACCATTATTTAAAAAAAATAGAGATGCTGAATCTCTATTCCATACCATACGATCAAAAAAACAATCCAGTTGGTGATAAGAAGATCGAATAGGACTCAATCCAAAATTGATTTTTACCCGTTCAAAACTTAAATTTTTATTGGTGTTATCGTAAAAAAGTTTTAGTTGAGGATGCACGATAGAATCATTGTTCCATGAAATTTTAACTTTTGCCTTTTCAGAAAAAATGCGTGATTCTTTAATTTTAAAACGCTTTGCAGTAGCCTCAACAAAAGCTTGATCATTTTCATAAAAAACAAGTTGAATATCTTGTTGCTGCTTTCCAAAAATAATCATTCGATTACCGCTAAGCTCAAGACAACCTTTAGCATCGACATCTTCAAAAATACTATAATAGTATACAGAATCTTTATTTGAAATAAAGGTTGGATAAATAGCACTTTCACGATTGGGGCTAGAACTTAAACCATCAAAATAACGACCTATCAAATGCTCTTGATTATGCTGTAAGCCACCCTTTAGTTCAACATTGTAAGCCTCAAAATCTCTTTTTTTAAGATCAATAAAATATTTGTTTAAAGAGACCCAGATAGAGTCTTTAGATATTCTATGTTTAGTCCAATCACAACTCCCACCTACACCATACCATTTATTAGACAGTAAATCTATATAGCCTTTAGTCTTTTCAATAGATATAGAATCGTTTTCAGACTTACAGTAGAGGTGAATTTCATCTGAATATATTTTGGGTATTGAATCATAAAGAAATATAAATTGGCCTTTTCCAAACATCCATTGAAAAGAAGTTGAAGAGTGCAAAACACGATTTACAAAAACTTCATAACAATGCATTATGTAAAGCTTTGATGTTCTATGATTTAAGTTTGAAATAATACCTAGAGATGAAGACAAAAAGGTATTGAAACTAGTTTCATTTATTTCCCCCAAGACATAATGATTAAACAACTTATAAAGATCATGAAAATCTTCAGCATCTGTAAACCTCATATCATGGAGAGCCGTTATCAAATAATATATAAAATCCTCTTGGTCCTTGTTATAACTATGCTCAATAAAATTGGTCAGAAAAGTGTTTCCAACTCGTCTGTATTGACCAGATGTTGTCCTATTGACATCTTCTTTAATAGAAAAAATAAAATCATCTCTACTCCAGTTATCTTGAGCAATGAGTTGCACTGATAATAATAGAAAAAGTGAAATTAAAAAACGTAATTTCATTATTAAACAGATAGTGTTGATTTGATGTACAAATAAAATGAAAAGTATGACGACAACAAAAAGTCATTTTCTGATATATTCTTAAAATTAATAAAGATATTTAATCAAAATAGATTAATTTAGCGTTATGTTACGTTGAAATATATAAATAATTCAACATCTTTTCTCTAAATCAACTCCTCCTCCTCTTAAGGGCTTAAATTAATTGTTTTAACTAATAATATTATGTTGTTGAATACACATGTATGAATTAGATGAGAAATGAATCGTTTAATGATTTTTAAATAAAAATTATATAACATACAAATTGTATAGAACGATTTATATATAATAATGACAGATAAATAATTATGAAAAAAAAGTTTACTCTTAAAATTTATACTGAAAACAATATTAAAATGCTAAATACAATTAGTTCAATTTTCACAAGAAAAAATATTAATATTGAAAGTATGGTAACTTCAGAAATTATTGAAGAAGATATTATAGGATACACAATTGTAGTATATGAAAATAAGAACGTTGTAAAAAAATTACTGAACAAATTAGAAAAACAAGTCAAAATAATTAAAGTAGATATTGAAGAAAACAAAGAAATTGAAGTCTATTAAACACCTTTAACTCAATTAATAATATTATAATAGTTATTGAATAGCAGAAAGTTGTTCTTCTATGGTTTTGATTTTAGCCTCAGCATCAGATTGTTTCTTACGTTCATTAGCAATCACTTGTTCTGGAGCATTCTTTACAAAACGTTCATTACTAAGTTTTTTCATTACAGAATTTAAAAAACCTTTAGTGTATTCTAATTCCTGAGTTAAAGTCGCAATTTGTTCTTCAATATTAACAGCACCAGCAAGTGGAATGTAGTACTCGTTTGATTTTACCCTAAAAGATAAAGCACCTTCAACTTTGTTGTCCACATAGTTTAAAACGCTTAAGTTTCCAAGTTTTGTGATTACAGAATCAAAAGATTGGTCAGTATTTTCGTTTCGCTTTACGAAAAGTTCAATCTGATCTTTATTTGGAATATTTTTTTCTTTTCGAATGGTACGAATACCAGAAATAACTTCTGCAGCGAATTTTTCATCGAATAAAATCTTAGAATCAATAGCAGTAACTTTTGGCCAGCGAGCAACTATCAATCGTTCTTCTGATGAGCGCTCTGATATTAACGACCAGATCTCTTCAGAGATAAAAGGCATAAAAGGATGTAAAAGCTTTAATATGTCTTCAAAATAGGCTAAGGTCACTTCTAGAGTAGCGTTGTCAATTGGTTTCTGATAGGCTGGCTTAATCATCTCTAAATAAGATGAGCAGAAATCATCCCATACCAACTTGTAAACACTCATCAAAACTTCCGAAATTCGGAACTTATCATAATTTGTGTTAATCGATTTAATGGATTCACTTAATTTGGAATCAAACCAATTGATTGCTATTTGACTTGATTTTGGCTGATCAATACTTGCAGACTCCCATCCTTTCACCAATCGGAAAGCATTCCATATTTTATTCGAAAAATTACGTCCCTGTTCACATAAAGACTCATCAAATGGTAAGTCATTACCAGCTGGAGAACATAAAAGCATTCCAACACGAACACCATCTGCCCCATATTTTTTCATCAATTCAATAGGATCAGGAGAATTTCCAAGTGATTTTGACATTTTACGGCCTTGCTTATCACGAACAATCCCTGTTAAATAAACGTTCTCAAATGGACGTACACCACGATATTCATAACCAGTTAAAATCATACGTGCCACCCAAAAGAATAAAATTTCAGGTGCTGTAACCAGATCGTTAGTTGGATAATAATAATTGATTTCCTCATTATCGGGTTCAATAATTCCGTTAAAAACGGATATAGGCCATAATGACGAAGAAAACCAAGTATCTAATACATCTTCATCTTGCTTAAGATCGGCTACTTTTAGATCATTATTCCCTGTAACCTCTTTTGCAAGTAATAAAGCTTCTTCTATGGTTTTAGCAACCACAAAATCATTCAAACCATCACCATAAAAATATGCAGGTATCTGGTGTCCCCACCATAGCTGACGAGAAATACACCAGTCATGAACATTCTCCATCCAGTGACGGTAAGTGTTCTTAAACTTAGCTGGTACTAACTGAACCTCATCATTCATTACAGCATCTAAAGCAGGTGCAGATAATTTATCCATCTTCACAAACCATTGTACAGATATTTTAGGTTCAATAACGGCATCTGTACGCTCAGAACAACCAACTTTTGTTTGATAATCTTCAACTTTTAAAAGAACACCCAATGAATCCAATTCTTTAGAGATTTCTTTACGAACCACGAAACGATCTTTTCCTTGATAATGCAATCCATGATGATTAAGAGTTGCATCGTCATTTAATACATCTATTACAGCTAAACCATGCCTCTCTCCTATTACTTTGTCATTCTGGTCATGAGCAGGTGTTATTTTCAAACATCCAGTACCAAACTCAGGATCTACATAATCATCTTCAATAATTGGAATAAGACGACCTGAAATAGGAACAATCACTTTCTTTCCTTTTAAATGTTTAAAACGTTCATCATTAGGATTAATGCAAATAGCAGTATCTCCTAATATGGTTTCAGGGCGAGTGGTCGCAATGGTTACAAACTCGTTAGAATTTTCTATTTGATAGTTAACATAATATAATTTAGAGTTTACCTCTTTATGAATTACTTCTTCATCAGAAACAGTTGTCTTTGCTTGAGGATCCCAATTTACCATTCGAAAACCGCGATAAATTAATCCCTTTTTATAAAGATCAAAGAAGACCTCCAAAACAGAAGCTGAAAGCTTTTCGTCCATCGTAAAAGAAGTACGATCCCAATCGCATGAAGCTCCTAGCTTTTTCAACTGATCAAGAATGATTCCTCCATGCTTTTCTTTCCATTCCCAAGCGTGCTTTAAAAATTCTTCACGTGATAAATCATCTTTAGAAATCCCCTCTTGCTTAAGCTTATTCACAACCTTTGCTTCTGTAGCAATAGAAGCATGATCAGTACCTGGTACCCAACAAGCATTCTTTCCTAGCATTCGAGCACGCCTAACTAAGACATCTTGAATGGTATTATTCAACATATGCCCCATATGCAAAACACCCGTTACATTTGGTGGCGGAATGACAATAGTATATGATTCACGTTCGTCTGGAGTCGATTTAAAATAATTGTTCTCCATCCAGTACTTATACCACTTATCTTCTACTTGTATTGGATCGTATTTCTTAGGAATTTCCATGAATTCACTTTATATAATAATTTAAGGACTCGCAAATCTAATAATTTAGGGGTCAATTAAAAAGGATGTTGAACTTAAGAATAAATCAATTATCTCATCTGATAAAGAAGAGCTGCCCATCTATTCTTTTCTGTTTTACCAATAGAATACATTCCCAAAGACTCTGCTTTTTCATCAATTAATGGAATATCAGAAGTATAAAAACCACTAAAAATAATTTTTGAACCTGAATGCATAACATTTGAATAAGCACTCATATCATTTAATAAAATATTCAAGTTTATATTCGCAAAAATGAAATCAAACGAATCATTACCTAAGAGTTCTGCTCCTCCATGCTTTACAATAACATGTCCACACTTATTTTCTAATGTGTTTTCTATTGTATTCAAATATGCCCACTCGTCAATATCAATTGCAGTTATAAAATCAGCACCTTTCATAGCAGCAATAATTGCCAAGACACCTGTACCACAACCCATATCTAAAACACTCTTAGATTTCATCTCAAGATTTAAGATATGTGAAATCATTTGATGTGTAGTTTCATGATGACCTGTTCCAAAAGACATTTTTGGTGTTATAACAATATCGTATTCAACTTCATTTTTATCATGAAAAGGAGCTCTGACAACACATTTACCGCCAACTTCTATTTGTTCAAAGCTTTTTTCCCACTCGGCATTCCAATTTTGCTGCTCTATGGAATTCACTTCAATTTTAATTTCAAAGTTTGGATTATGAAGGATGTATAAGTCTTTTACAGCTTTTTCATCATATGCATCTTCTTGTACATATGCATGAAGACTATCATCATTTTTTACAAAGCTTTCAAAATTTAAAAGACCTAATTCAGCAACCAAAATTTCACATACCATTTGCGAATTAATTTCGGCCGAATCTAAGACATTAATGTTGAAACAAACTTCAATATACATCATGCCTTTATAATTGAAATAAAATCTTCAGCATTTAATGAAGCTCCACCAATTAAACCACCATCAACATCGGTTTGAGAAAATAATTCATGTGCATTAGAAGGTTTACATGAGCCGCCATATAAAATGGAAATACCATCAGCTACATATTCTCCATATTTACGGGCAATTACTGAACGAATATGCACATGTATTTCTTGTACCTGAACACTTGTTGCTGTTTCTCCAGTTCCAATAGCCCAAACGGGTTCATAAGCAATGACGATATTTTTCATTTCTTCTGAATTCAAGTGAAAAACACCTTCAATAATCTGCTTAGCAACCAAATCAAAATGAACTCCTGAGTTGCGTTCATCAAGTGTTTCACCGCAACAGTAAATTACTTTTAAATTTTGAGATAAGGCAGTATCAATTTTTTTACGCAACAAATCATTGTCCTCGTTGTTGTATGCTCTTCTCTCAGAATGGCCAAGAATAACATAATCAACACCTAAACTAGCAAACATGGATGCTGAAATTTCGCCCGTGTAGGCACCTGAGAGTTCATGATGGCAATTTTGTGCAGCAAGTTTAAGATTAGAACCTTTTACAAGTTCAGCTAAAACTGTGAAATGCGTAAAAGGTACAGCTAAGATCACTTCTTTATTTGAAGTTTCTAATAAGTTGAGGATTGAATTACAAAGTTCCTTTCCTTGCTGAATATTTTTATTCATCTTCCAATTACCTGCAACAATTTTTTTTCTCATGTTTCATCTTAATTTAAAGCAAATATAAGTATTAGGTGCTTAGCAAATCATATTAAGTAGTTTGTACTTTTTCAAGTTTTTCAAACTTGACCTCCATGTTGGCAAAACCAATCTGCAATAAGGCTGTATTTGCTTTTAAATCAAGGATTTCTCCTTGTTGCTTAGTTCCTTCAATTCGCACTACCTGACCAATTTTAAAAGTTTCTTTTGTACGTGACTTTCTTTTTTTAATTAATTTTAAATCTGCAACTTTTTCTTCTTTACGATTTGACTCTTTCTCAATAATTTTTTTCAATCGAGGTAAAATAGACTTCATGGAGGAACCATTTCGATAAAGTTCAATTAACTTATTGACTCGTTTTCCTAAATTCAAATACTTAGATTCAAATTCCATTATAAAACGTTGGTTACTAAGTTTATCTTCTAATTTATTTAATTTATTTTCATACTCTCTTTTATATAATTCTATTTCTTTTTTTTGAATATTTAATTCGTCTTGTGCCAATTGAAATTCTGACATTAAGCGTTGGTAACGATGAATTGTATCTTCAAAACTTACAATTCCTTCTTTAAGTCCAGAACGGGCTTCATCTATAATATTTTTAGAAATCCCAATATTACTTGCAACTTCAAATGTGTAAGAACTTCCAGGTTGACCTATTTTTAATTTATATAAGGGATTTAAATCTTTCTCATCAAACAACATACATGCATTTTCAGCAAACTGAGTTTGATCAGCTAGTAACTTAATATTTCCATAATGTGTAGTAATCACACCATAGGCACCACTATTAACAATTTCTTTAAAAAAAACTCCAGCTAATTCAGCACCAAGAGATGGATCTGATCCCGAGCCAAATTCATCGATTAAAACAAAAGATGATTTACCAGCATCATTTAAAATCTGCTTCATTCGTGACAAACGATAGGAATATGTACTTAACTCATTTTCGATAGACTGATTATCGCCTATATCTGTAAATATATGATGAAAAATACTCATTGAAGAATTTGGGTGAATTGGAATAAATAAACCAGCTTGGAGCATTAATTGATTTAAACCAAAAGTTTTTAAAGCAATTGACTTTCCTCCAGCATTTGGCCCAGAAATAACAATAACTCTATGCATATTATCAAAGTATATGTCTTGAGGAATTGTTTCAATATTTTTATTTTTATTTTCTATTAGTAATAAAGGATGAAATGCATCTTTAATTTCTATTTTTCTAGAATCAGATACTTTAGGTTTGTTAGCAAACATTAACTTAGAAAGTTTAAGCTTTGCATTCAAAAAATCAAGTTCTTCAAAAAGATATAAAGTAAGATTAATTCTATCAAAATGTCCACGTAAATCATCGGATAGTAATCTCAAAATTTTTCTAATTTCCTCTTTCTCATCTTCAATTAAATGAGAGATTTCTCTGTTTAACGAGATAC